>SKYD01000222.1 GCA_007128075.1 Thiorhodovibrio sp. | reverse complement strand
GGCGGCCCTTGCATCTTGGGGCAGGCGCGACAGGCGCGGAGCGCCTGTTGGTGTTCAAGCAATGCGCGGTGAGTCTGCTCAGTCGAGCAGGGAGACGCGCTCGTCATCAGTGAGTGCCTTCATGCTCAGACGAATCCGCCCTTGTTTATCGACCTCAAGCACCTTAACCCGCACCACTTCGCCCTCGCGGAGCTTGTCGCTGACACTCTGCACCCGCTCCTCGCAGATCTGCGAGATATGCACCAGCCCATCACGCCCCGGCAAAATGGTGACAAAAGCACCAAAATCCATCAAACGGGCGACCTTGCCTTCGTAAATTTTGCCGACCTCAACATCGGCGGTGATCAGCCGAATGCGCTTTTTCGCCTCTTCGCCCGCGCTCTTTTGCACCGAGAAAATTTTAATCAGCCCTTCGTCATTGATGTCAATGGTGGCACCGGTCTCCTCAGTGATCGAGCGGATGGTTGCCCCGCCTTTGCCGATGACATCGCGGATTTTTTCGGGATGGATTTTCAGCTCGATAATGCGCGGCGCGTGTTCGGACATCTCAGCACGATGCGTATTGATGACCTTGTTCATCTCGTCGAGAATGTGCAGCCGTCCAGCACGCGCTTGGGCGAGTGCCTGTTCCATGATCTCGCGGGTGATGCCCTCGATCTTGATGTCCATTTGTAGGGCGTTGATGCCATCGACCGTACCCGCGACCTTGAAGTCCATGTCGCCGAGATGGTCCTCATCGCCCATGATATCGGTGAGCACTGCAAACTGATCGCCATCTTTGATCAGCCCCATCGCCACCCCAGCCACCGGGCTTTTGATCGGCACCCCAGCATCCATCAGTGACAGACTGGTGCCACAGACGCTTGCCATTGAGCTAGAGCCATTGGATTCGGTAATTTCCGAGACCACACGCACCGAATAGGGAAATTCTTCAACGCTGGGCATTGATGCCAACACACCGCGTTTGGCAAGTCGCCCATGCCCGATTTCGCGGCGTTTGGGTGAGCCAACCCGACCCAGTTCGCCGACACAAAACGGCGGGAAATTATAGTGCAGCATGAACGGTTCGCGGTGTTCACCATCGAGCGCGTCGATAATTTGCGAATCGCGTTCGGTGCCCAGAGTGGTAATCACCAATGCCTGAGTTTCACCGCGAGTGAACAATGCCGAGCCGTGGGTGCGCGGCAAGACCCCAGTGCGAATCCAGATCGGGCGCACGGTTTGGTTGTCGCGGCCATCAATGCGCGGCTCACCGCGCAAAATCCGTCCACGCACCAGGTCTTTTTCGAGTTGATCAATGGCAGCATAGACCTGCGGCTGGCTCCAAGCACTGTCCTCGCCTGCCAACTGCGCATAGAGCTCGGTGCGAATCGCATCCAGCACGGCATGACGCGCCATTTTCTCTTGGATCAGATACGCCTGGCCTAAGCGTTCAGCGGCTGCCGCAGACACCGCAGCAACCAGCTCGGCATCAAGCGGGGTCGGTGTCCACGATAAGGGCGGTTTGTTGACCTCAGCAGCAAACTCACGAATGGCCTGAATTGCCACCTGCATCTGTTCATGGCCGAACAGCACCGCACCGAGCATGATCTCTTCAGACAACCCGCGTGCCTCGGATTCCACCATCAGCACCGCCTGCTCAGTGCCCGCCACGATCAGATCGAGATCACTGTCCGGAGTAAGCCCAATGATCGCCGGATTGAGCTGATATTCGCCGTTTTTATAGCCGACCCGTGCTGCCCCAACCGGTCCATTAAAGGGCAGACCGGCAATGGTCAGTGCCGCTGAGGCACCTAACAGTGCCGGTACTTCGGGATTAACCGCTGGATTGAGCGATTTGACAGTGGCGATAATCTGCACCTCGCGCCCAAAACCTTCAGCAAACAGTGGACGAATCGGGCGATCAATCAGCCGTGCGGTGAGAATCTCATTTTCACTGGGTCGCCCTTCACGGCGAAAAAAGCCACCAGGAATCCGCCCAGCGGCGTAAGTTTTCTCCTGGTAATCGACAGTGAGCGGTAAAAAATCCTTTTCTTCTGTTGCCCGCTTATCGACGACCACGGTGACCAAGACCACGGTATCGTCAACATTAATCATCACCGCGCCATCGGCTTGGCGGGCGATCTCTCCGGTTTCGAGGGTGACGGTTTGCGTGCCGTATTGGAAAGTCTTTTTAATCGGTGTCACTGTAGCAAGAGCCTCTTCGGTTACCAGGACTGGAAGGTGATCGTTTTTTTAGCGGCGCAGACCGAGTTTTTTAATCAGTTCGCGGTAGCGTTCAACATCTTTGCGCTTGAGATAGTCGAGCAGTTTGCGCCGCGAGTTGACCATCCGCACCAGCCCACGCCGTGAATGGTGGTCTTTTTTGTGTTCAGTGAAATGGCCAGTTAATTGTTTGATGCGAGCGGTCAATAAGGCGACCTGCACCTCTGGCGAGCCGGTGTCGTTGGTGCCACGGGCATGCTCGGCGATAATTTCACGCTTATCGTCTGCGGTCATCGTCATTGCGATTTCTCCATAGTGTTGGTGGATCAAAACACGCGCCCAACAATGACTTCAGGCGCATGCGGAAAAAATTAAATCAGCCGTTTGGGTTGCACCTTGCCATCGTCGAGGATCTCGCCGATGCCAAGAAAATGCTGCGACGGATCATAGAGCCGCACCAGCCCTTCGGTGGGGGCTTGCGGCACCAAAACCGCCTGCCCTTGGCGCAGATAAAACGCCGCATCGGCGGATAGGCGCAGTGCCGGACAATGTCCTAACACCGTATCCAGTGCCAATAAATGCGCATCGAGGGTGGCAAAATTGACCGGCTGGCGCTCGTCGCTGGCATGTGCCTGCGCCACGGCTGCCTCGTGCAGTTGTTGGATCTCGGCGAGGGGCACAAAGCGGGTGTTGGTTTCGATGTAAGGGCCGACTCCAGTGCGACGCAATGCCGAGACATGGCCGCCGCAGCCGAGTTGTTGGCCAATATCATCAGCAAGAGTGCGTACATAGGTGCCTTTCGAGCAATGCACCTCAAGCACCAGCTCCGGCAAGGCAAATTCTAATAGGTCGAGGCGGTAAATCTCAATCGGGCGCGGGGTGCGCTCGACTTCTTTGCCCTCACGCGCCAGCTTATAGAGGCGTTCGCCTTTGTGCTTGACTGCCGAATACATCGGCGGCAATTGTTCGATGGTGCCAATAAACTGAGCCAGCACCTCGCGCACCGCCTGTTCGGTGATGCCGTCGGTGGGTGCTTCGGCGATGATCTCACCTTCGGCATCGGCCGTTGTCGTCGTCTGACCCAGCCGCACCCGCACGCGATAGTGCTTATCCGCATCGAGCAAAAAAGCCGAAAACTTAGTGGTTTCGCCAAAGCAGATCGGCAGCAAGCCGGTTGCCAATGGATCCAGACTGCCGGTGTGTCCGGCTTTGGCGGCATGATAGAGCCACTTGACCCGCTGCAAAGCAGCATTGGAGGTCAGCCCCAATGGTTTGTCTAACAGCAAGATACCAGCGACCTTGCGTCCTTGTTTACGCCGTCGCATTGGTTAGATAGGCTCCTGAGTTGAGGATTGGCTGACGGCGGCATCAATCAGTGCTTCGAGCTGTTCGCCGGCAACAATCGAATCATCATGCACAAAACGCAGTTGCGGAATGGTGCGCAGGCGTTCGGTGCGACTGAGCGCATGGCGCAAAAAGCCCGCCAAAGAGCCATTGAGCAGTTTGGCTTTTTCTGGGCCATGTTCGTCGAGCGGAAAGCAGGTGAAAAACACCTTGGCATGTGCCAGATCGCGGCTGACGCGCACCTCTTGCAAGGTAATCTCGCCCAAGCGCGGGTCTTTGACCTGTTCGCGTAAAATCACGGTAAGCGAGCGCAACAGCTCGGCTCCCACCCGCTCACTGCGGGTAAAATCAGTGCCACTCATAGCTCGCGTGCTCGCTCAGTGCGTTCAAAGACTTCAATCTGATCGCCAACGCGAACATCGTTGTAATTTTTTACTCCGATGCCGCATTCCATGCCCGCCTTGACTTCTTGTACATCATCTTTGAAGCGGCGCAGCGATTCCAGCGCGCCTTCGTAAATGACCACATTGTCGCGCAGCACCCGAATCGGATTGTTGCGACGAATCACCCCTTCGGTGACCATGCTGCCAGCAATGGCACCAAATTTTGATGAGCGGAACACATCGCGAACATTGGCCAGACCAATAATCTCCTCGGTGACGATGGGGCTGAGCAGCCCCGAGAGGGCCTGTTTCACCGCATCGATCATCTCATAGATGATTGAATAATAGCGCAGATCCAGCCCTTTGTCTTCGACAATGCGCCGCGCTGCGGCATCAGCACGGACATTAAAGCCCAGCAGAATCGCATTGGAGGTCACGGCAAGATTGGCATCGGATTCAGTCAGCCCGCCGACTCCAGAGGCGACAATGTTGACCTTCACCTCATCAGTGCTGAGTTTGAGCAGGCTGTCTTTGATCGCCTCGACACTGCCTTGAACATCGGCTTTGAGAATGATGTTGATGCTTTTGACCTCGCCATCCTTAAACTGCGAGAACAGTTGATCAAGGCTGGCAGCACGCTGTTCGTCGATCTTGCTTTGGCGTTCACGCTGCTGGCGCAGTTCGGCCACCTCGCGGGCGCGGCGTTCGTCAGCCACCGCCAACACATCATCGCCGGCATTGGGCGTGCCTGACAGCCCGAGCACCTGCACCGGAATCGAAGGACCGGCACTGGTCACGGGTTTGCCTGCTTCATCGAACATGGCGCGGATGCGACCATATTCAGCACCGCTGACGATGGTATCGCCTAAGCGCAGGGTGCCTGATTGAACCAGCACCGTTGCCACTGGGCCACGGCCACGGTCTAGGCTAGATTCGACAATGGTGCCGTGTGCTGAGCCATCGACTGGTGCTCTGAGTTCCAGCACCTCGGCCTGCAACAACACCGCATCCAACAGGGCATCAATGCCATCGCCCATTTTTGCCGACACCGGAACCATCATGATGTCGCCACCCCATTCTTCGGGAATCACCTCATGCTGGGTTAATTCCTGCATCACCCGATCCGGGTTGGCATCTGCCTTGTCCATTTTGTTGATCGCGACAACAATCGGCACCTTGGAGGCGCGGGCGTGTTGTATCGCCTCAATGGTTTGCGGCATCACTCCATCGTCAGCGGCGACAACCAAAATCACAAGATCGGTGATTTCAGCACCACGGGCGCGCATTGCCGAAAAGGCAGCGTGGCCTGGGGTATCGAGGAAAGAAATAATGCCCTTGTCGGTGGCGACATGATAGGCACCGATGTGCTGAGTAATGCCGCCTGCCTCACCGGCGGCGACCTTGGCGCGGCGGATATAATCGAGCAGCGAGGTTTTGCCGTGATCGACATGCCCCATGATCGTGACCACCGGCGGACGCGGCAGCGATTCGGTTTGCTGAACCTCGGCCTCTAAGAATGCCAACAAGGTGTCTTCAACATCCTGATCTTTGGCGGCAACTGCCCGATGCCCCAGCTCTTCGACGACCAGGGTGGCGGTGTCGCGGTCCAGGGTTTGGTTGATGGTGACCATCATCCCTTGCTTAAACAGCTCCTTGATCACCATGGCGGCTTTCACTGACATTCTTGATGCCAGCTCGCCGACGCTGATCGATTCGGGAATCTCCACCTCGCGCACCACAGGTGCGGTTGGACGCTGAAAGCCGTGCTTGTCTTGTAATTGCGGTTTTGCCGATTTTTTGCGCCGCCGTCCTTGCGAACGCGCATTGCCGCCCGCTGGCACGGCCTCTTCTTCGTAATCGCCGCCGAGCGCGGTGCGCTTGACCCGACCGCCGTCTTTACGGGCACCTTTTTTAGGGGCTTTGTCCTTGTCTTTGTCAGCTTTTTCTTTGTCAGACTTGGCTTTATCGCCCTTGGTCTTGTCCGCTTTTTTCTCAGGCCGTTGCTCGCTGGGTGCAGGTTTTCTGGCAACTTTGCGGGCGCGGGCTGTCTCGGCGGCAGCTTGTTGATCGGTCGCTGGCGCCGGCGCGTCCTCAGTTTCAGCCGCTGCGACTGTTTCGGCTGCGGCTGTTGCTGCTTCTGCCGCTAAAGCCTGAGCTGCTTGTGCTTCATCAGCGGCAGCCTGTTGCGCCTGACGCGCCTGTTCTTCTGCCTGTGCTATTGCATCAGCCTCAAGCTGGGCTTTACGACGCGCCTCATCTTCACGGCGCTGCCGCTCTTCTTGCTTGCGGATGCGTTCTTGTTCTTCGCTTTCCGCTAAACGACGCGATTCTTCTTCGGCACGACGCGCCTCTAGCTCAACGCGGCGGCGTTGTTCTTCACCTGGAACGCGGCGTTTTTTATTGCCACTGTTGCGCGAGTCTTGACGACGCGGTGATGGCGCTGCCTGGGGCTTGTTGGCTGGAGGGGTGGTGGCACCTGCGGTTTCGCCCTCGCCGCGCCGCACATAGGTGCGCTTGCGCCGCACCTCAACGCTGACTGTTTTACTGGCACTGCTGCGTTGTTGCCCGCTGGGCGGTCGCGCATTGCCCGAGCCACGAGATGCTGAGCCGCGAGATGCCGAGCCACGAGATGCCGACGAACGCGACTGTCCGCCGCCGCCACCACCGCCAGAGGATTGGCGCAGCTCACTGACTGATTTGCGCTTGATGCTCACCCGCTCAGGATTTGCCGACTGATCAGTTGCGTCCTTGCCATGGCTGCGCCGCAGATAGCCCAAAAGCTGGATTTTTTCTTGCTCACTGAGCCTGGTATCAATCCCATCGGCAGGGATGCCAGCTTCTTTGAGTTGAGTAAGAAGTCGCTCGACCGGAATTCCGACAGTTTCCGCGAGTTGTTTTACCGTTACTGTATTCATCGCACGCCTCCCACAGCCTCGTCCTCGTTGGCGTCCGCAAACCAAGGTTCGCGCGCCTTCATAATCAGGGTCGCGGCTAGGTTTTCGTCCATCCCTTCAATCTCTAAAAGTTCATCGACGGACATCTCAGCCAGCGCATCCACCGTTGTGACACCAAATTGTATTGCCAACCGCTGCGCCAGCGCAGGCTCCATGCCGGGCAGGGCCAAGAGCTCGGCACTCGGCTCGATGTCGTCTTGTTCTTCGGTGGCGATGGCATGGGTGAGCAGTTGATCTTGCGCCCGTTGGCGCAACAATTCAATCACCTCATCGTCAAATTCATCCACCGCCTGTAATTCTTCCAGTGGCACATAGGCGATCTCATCGACACTGGTAAAGCCTTCTTCAACCAACACCGTCGCCACACTGGGATCAATCCGCAACTGCTCGATAAACACATTCGCCAGCCGCTGACCTTCTGCTTCATTTTTCGCCTCCGCCTCGGCCTGGCTCATCACATTCAGCTCCCAGCCGGTGAGTTGGCTGGCCAGCCGCACATTTTGACCATTGCGCCCGATGGCTTGCGATAGGTTTTCTTCCTTGACTGCCACATCCATGGTGTGGGTGTCCTCGTCGATAATGATCGAGACCACATCCGCCGGCGACATGGCATTGATCACAAACTGAGCTGGATTGTCATCCCAGAGGATAATATCCACCCGTTCGCCGTTGAGCTCGTTAGAAACCGCTTGGACTCGCGAGCCGCGCATCCCAACACAGGCACCCACGGGATCAATGCGGGTATCTGAGGTGCGCACCGCCAGTTTTGCCCGCTTGCCAGGATCACGCGCCGCGCCCAAAATCTCGATGGTGTTCTCCCCGATCTCGGGGACTTCGAGACGAAACAATTCGATCAATAGCTCAGGTGCGGTGCGACTGACGAACAGTTGCGGGCCTTTGACATCGGCGCGCACATCGTAGAGCAGGCCGCGCAGCCGATCGCCAGTGCGCACCGATTCGCCAGCAATCATGTGCTCACGCAGCACCACGGCTTCGGCATTATTGCCCAGATCCAAAATGATCGCCCCGCGTTCGGCTTTTTTGACCAAGCCGCTGACCAGCTCGCCCTTGAGTGCGGCAAAGGCGGCGATCACTTTGGCGCGCTCGGCCTCGCGGACTTTTTGGATGATGACCTGCTTGGCAGTTTGGGCGGCGATGCGACCAAAGAGCACCGATTCGATCTCCTCCTCGATGTAGCCACCGATGGTGATCCCCGGTTCGAGTTCGAGCGCGGCGGAGAGGGTGATCTGGCGTTCGGGGGCATCTAAGGGCCCGCCGTTGCGGTCATCGACCACCAGCCAGCGCCGGAAGGTGGCGTATTGGCCGGAATCACGATCAATACACACCCGCACCTCGATATCGCGGGTTTGTTTTTTGCGCGTTGCCGAGGCAAGTGCTGCTTCAATCGCTTGGAAGATCACTTCCTTGGGCACATCTTTCTCGTTGGAGACGGCCTCAACAACCAATAATATTTCTTTGCTCATTCAGTGATTTCCGAGGTCAAAATTGCGGCACGAGTCGGGCGCTGGCGATCTGATCCACCGGCAATTTGTACACTTCACCATCAATTTCCAGCATTAACAGCTCGCCGTCAGCACCTGCGAGTTGGCCTTCAAAGTTGCGCCGTCCGTCAAGTGGTTTGCATAATTTGATGCGCGCACAATGACCGCGAAAGCGCACCATCTGTTCAAGAGTGAACAGCGGACGGTCTAGCCCGGGTGAAGACACCTCCAGGTCATAGTGCCCAGAGATCGGGTCCTCGACATCAAACACGGCACTGAGCTGGCGGCTGACCTGTTCGCAGTCGTGAAGCGTAATCTCGGCATCAGAGCGATCAATATACACCCGCACCACGGCATGAGGTGACCCGCTGCCAAGGTGTTCAACGCCGACCAGCTCGTAGCCCAGCGGCTCGATTGCAGCGCGCGTGAGCGCGGTCAGATGTGATTGCGTGGTTGGCATGGGTTCGTATTCAATCCAAAAAATCGAGTCAACGCGACAAAAAAAACCCCGAAGCCGGGGTTTCTTGAGGTGCCACCTCATGCAGTCTAGGGGACGCGCCCCTAGTTGCATCGTACCTTATAGCCAAACAACTATACAGACAACCTTAGCTTGGTGCAAGCTGCGCATCAAGCCGCTGGCGCATTTTGATGCGGGCCCAGGGATGGACGCAGTTCAATCTTATGCATGATCAGCATGTGGCTTGACCGTCTGTTTCACATCGTCTAAAAGTTTACGGGCTTTGCGTGAGCGACTTCCGTCGAGCTGGACCGAGAAGACGGTGATGATCTGCTCCCAGTAGACGGGGGTTGAGGGCAGTGAACGCGCCAATTATCAATTGTGTAAAACTGGCGGCCATGAAAAATTGCTGATGCTCTGAGGTTGTTTCTTGATAGACTAGTGCAACTACATCTATTTGCAGAATTTTATATGTGTGCGCCTTGGTCTCTCGCCGATTTTGTTGATTGGTAGCGGTGATCCACTTAGCATCAAGCACGAATTTTCATCTTGAATTAGGGAGTTACAATGTCAAAACTGAATGTAGACCAAAAAACAATTTTCGATTTGCTTGCGGATCGCAAAGCAGATTTTCTGATTCCTGACTATCAGCGACCCTATGCTTGGGATGAGGAGCAGTGTCAAACGCTTTGGGATGATGTTGTTTTATTTGCCTTTCCCAATAATAACCATGAGGAATTTGACGAAAATGAGGAATATTTTCTCGGTTCAATTGTGATGTATAAAAACAGTCAGGGTAAGTCCGAAGTGATTGATGGTCAGCAACGACTGACCACAATCATGCTTGTATTGCGTGCATTCTATGACAAATTTGCCAACATGCAAGATAAAAACTCAAAACTCACCCGCGACCGTATCGAACAATGTATCTGGAAAGTCGATACTTTCGGAACCGCCGATAAATCGAGTCTAAAAATCTTTTCAGAAGTGGCGACTGACAGCGATAAAGAAGCCTTTCTTGAACTACTACGAACTGGTAAAGTCAACACACAAGAAGAAAAATTGAATCGAGAAAGCCAATATGTAGCGAATTATCAGTTTTTCCAAAGAAAAATTGATCAGTTTACGCAAGATTTTGCAGGGTATCTTCCCTATTTATCAGCTCGTATACTCAATAACTGCATTCTGTTGCCGATTGAGGCAGAATCTCAAGATACTGCGCTGCGCATTTTTTCAACGCTGAATGATCGGGGACTTCCGCTCTCAGATGCAGATATTTTTAAGGCGAAACTTTATAAATATTATAGTGAATCTGGCAAAAAAGATGAACTCATTGAGGACTGGAAAGAGCTCGAAGAAATTTCAAGTGCCATCTTTCCTACGAATATCGGCTCTCCGATGGATGAATTATTTACGCGCTATATGTATTTTTTGCGTGCTAAAGAAGGAAATAAAAATACATCAACAGAAGCTTTGCGCAAATTTTATGAGCGCAACAAATACCAATACTTGAGAACCGAGGAAACGACCAACGATTTGAAAGCATTAGCCCTGTTTTGGGAGAGCATTTATCGTCAAGATGCGCAACGGTTCTCCGAGGAGGTTCTGCGGAAGCTTTTTGTGCTAAATTATGCTCCTAATGGGATGTGGCAACATATTGCATCGGTCTATTTTTTGCAAAATCGAAACGATGACGGGGAGTTAGAAGACACGCGCTTTAGCAAGTTTTTAGATAAAATTACTGCCTTCATTTTCACCTATGCAATCACCAATCCTGGGGTAAACGCATTGCGCACCCCAGTTTATGATGAAATGCTTAACATCGTGCGTGATACTGAGGTGACTTTTGCTAAATATCGCTTTAATGAAGACAAGGCGCGTTCATTTTTTGAGAACTATGTCTTTAACAATCAACGATACATTACTCGTGCCATGATTACATGGTATGCTTTTACATTTCCCGAGCAGAAGCTGCTGAACATTAAAGATGCGTTTCACATAGAACATATTTACTCAAGAAAGCGTCAAGAAATGGAGAAAAAAATGGGGGGTGGTTTACATTATGAAGGCAATATTGAATCACTCGGTAACAAGATCCTTTTGGAAGCAAGTATTAATTTGAAAGCGTCCGATTATCGGTTTGAAGATAAAAAGAAAATTTACAGTGGCGAGCAGCGTCGCGGAAAAAATAAAGAGGTGAGTCAAATCGCTGAAATCGCAGCACTTGTTGACTATCAAGAATTTGGCGAACAGCAGATCATTGACCGCCAAAATAACATCTTAAATAAGTTTTTCGAGTTTTTGCGGCGCGAGGATTTGCTGACTGTGACAGCTTAGCACACTGTATCTTTCACACGATAAATCAACCGAACACCCCATGCACACCCCACCATCACACCCCATCCCCCCCGCTGCCATCGATGCTTTCATCACCCAGTGGACGGGGGTTGAGGGCAGTGAACGCGCCAATTATCAGCTATTTCTGACCCAGCTTTGTACGCTGTTGGAGTTGCCGCAGCCTGATCCCGCCACCCGCGATCCGCAGCGAGATCGCTATGTGTTTGAGCGATTGGTGGAGATTTATAAACCCGACGGCAGCGCCAGTCACGGATTTATTGATCTGTACCGCGCTGAGTGTTTTGTGTTGGAAGCCAAACAATCCGGCAAAGCACTGGACACGCCCGGCTGGGACAAAGAAATGGTCAAAGCGTACCATCAGGCG
>SKYD01000223.1 GCA_007128075.1 Thiorhodovibrio sp. | reverse complement strand
TTTCGGTCGTTGCCTATCTCGCCCATGAGGTGGCGGTGATGTATCTGGGGCGCATTGTCGAGCAAGGTCCCGCAGCGGCGATTCTCGATGATCCGCGTCATCCGTACACCAAGGCGCTGCTCTCGGCGGTGCCGATCATCGACCGCGACCAGCGCCGCCAGATCATCCGCTTAGAAGGTGATCTGCCTTCACCGGCCAATCCACCAACGGGCTGTCATTTCCATCCGCGTTGCCCCGAGGCGCGTGCTGAATGCCAGCAATCCTACCCGCCAGCACGCCAGATTGAGGGCGAACGGACAGTCTGTTGTTGGCTTGTTGATGGATAAATCAAGAGAGGTGTTAATGATGCTGAAAACAATTGTTCAACATGGTTTGCAACCACGACTTTGGAGTCGTGTCATCGCGTTTTGTTGTGTGCTGATCGCGCTGCCGGTGTTCGCGCAAGGAATTGGCTTTCCAGGTGGCTATGGCTTAAAAATCTACCGCACCGATTATTCGTTGTATCCCTTCGTTCAGGTTTATTTGCGCACTTTCGATGCTCAGATGCAGCCGCTGGTCAATCTCAATGAGCGCAACATTGGGCTAATGGTCAAAGGGCGCACCTATGATCCAATGAAGCGGCAATTTGGGATTCAGTCGATTCGTTCCCGTGAGGAGGCAACGCGGTCGGTGTTGGTGATTGATGCCAGTCGCTCGATGGCAGGCGCACCATTTGAGGATGCTTTGCGCGCCTCGATTCGCTTTATTGAAAGCAAACGCCCACAAGATGAAGTGGCAGTCTTAGCAATTCGTGACACCGCTCAGGGCTTTGATCTGGTCTCGCAGTTTGAGCGCGACGAACGCGCCCTTGCCCGTCGGATCGCTGATATTCGCGCCGATGGCATGAACACACGGCTCTATGATTCGATTGGCGCGGCGATGCAAATGTGCGGCATGAGTGCGCAGGGTAGCATCGGCGTTGGCGGCAATCCTGTGGTGTCGTGTTCAGTGGTGGTGTTGTCTGATGGTCAGGATGATGGCAGTTCACTGTCACGCGAAGAGTTGATGACGCGCATCTCGAACATGAGCATTCCGATTCCGATTTATTCGCTGGCTTATTCGCGGATTAGCCCCGCGCATTTTAGAAATTTAGAAGCACTGTCTAAAAACTCATTTGGTGTCTATTATCTGATTGGCGAGACCACCAGCCAGATGCAACGGGTTGTTGAATCGATCCAGAACATTTTGCAAAGCGATTATGTGCTGACCTTCCGCTCTTATGTTCCGGTCGATGGGAATCGCCATAATCTCAAGATTGGGGTGGAATATCCTTCGGGAAGCGGGAAATATGTGTTTGATGATGCCAGCTTTGAGGCGATTCAGCCGCCGCCGCACCCGATGGTGAATGAGGCGATTGCGAAATTGACGCAGCGGATTCCAGCACTTGATGACCAAAATCCCTACTGGGATCAATCCAGTGTTCCCAACACGCCGGGCTTTTAATGAACTGCATGTGAATTTAATCGAGGTTTTAACAACATGAACACTAAAAATCGTCAAGGGATCGTCGCCATTGCGGCAGCATCAACCATTGCTCTGGCTGGCTGTCAGACCACGGGCGGCACTCAGGATCAGATGGCAGGCGCGGGTATTGGTGCAGCACTGGGTGCTGGTGTCGGGGCGTTAATCACTGGCGATGCCCGAGGCGCGCTCACTGGTGCAGCGATTGGTGGATTGGTTGGCTTGAGTGTGGTCACCATCAATCAATATCAGGCACGAAAAGTGCGCTCAAGCACCGCTGATACGCGGCTGTATGGGCTTACCCAGCCAGTGAGCGCGACGCAGGTGAGAATCCGCGATGGCTCCAGTTCACCCCGCACCGTAAGAGCTGGGGAGGCCATTGACATCAGCACCGATTATTCGGTGATGCTGCCTTCGGGCACCTCATCGGCAAGTGTCACTGAGACCTGGGTGTTAAAGAAAGATGGCGAACAGGTCGCCCGCTTGCCGTCAAAAAACCACACCCGCGAGGCTGGCGGCTGGGCGGCAAAAGCACAGATCACCGTGCCACCCAACACTGCGCCTGGAACCTATGTTATTGAGCATCAGGTGAAAGCGGGATCGAGCTACGATACCGACGAATCGATCTTTATCGTCAGCGCCTAAGACCGTTGTGATGCGGTGGATTCTCGTTGTCGTGGTGTTTTGTCTGCTCAGCACCGGGGCGGCAGTCGCCAATGATTGTCGCACCTCTGCTGCGCAGGCGCAGCGCACCCTTGAGCAGATCAAACAGCAGTGGCCACTGCGCTCAATCAGAGATCCCATTGTGGTTTATGTGCAAGCCCTGGGGCAGCGGCTGAGTCAAGTGGTGCCGCTGGATGAATCCCCGCGCTTTTGGGTGGTGCGCAATCTCGAACCCATGGGGTTTGCGCTTGGTGGCGGACAGTTTATGATCAGCGACGGACTGCTGGCATTGGTGCGCGACGAGGCGCAACTCGCTGCAGTGCTGGCGCATGAGCTGGCACACCAACAGCTCAATCATTTCTGTATCCGTCGCTCACATCATACAGCTCGGATTCCGCTTGGCTCGGTGGTGCAGCATTTTGATCTCAACCTAGAGATTGAGGCCGATCAGCATGCTGCTGCCGTGCTGGGCTTGGCAGGCTTTGACCCCAGAGCCATGTCAACCGTGTTGCAATGTCTTGCCGAACGCGAACCTAGCAGCACGCACCTAAAGATCCGCATCGGCGAACTCGAACGCGGCTCCAACCCTCGCCCCACCTCCCCACCTGTCCACTCCCTGGACTTTCTCAACGCCCAACATCAGGTACACGAAGACCTGCGCCGACTTGGCGCGGACATTGCTGGTTGTCGTTGAACTGTCCTGACTTAGGCGATCAATCGCGGCGCAATGATTGATTTTCTACAGTTTATTGACAAATGTTGTTTGACTTTTGGCTGAAGTAGACTAAATGTCAAGTCCCGTGTGATCATTTGCTTACCACCTATCAGTTTCATGTATAATTAAGTGAACCTACTGATAAATTTGAGGTTTAGCCAATGTCAGGAACAGTCGCTCAACTAGCTCAAGCCGTCTCCGATGGGCTGAATGTCACC
>SKYD01000185.1 GCA_007128075.1 Thiorhodovibrio sp. | reverse complement strand
GTGGCACGGTCATCGGCATTCTCGCCTTTGCGCCCATTGGGCTGTCGCCCGATTCAACAGGTGAATTTGTCGGCTCGCTGTTTTGGGTGATTCTCATTGCTCTGCTGCTGTCCTGGGTGACGGCAATCACCTCAACGCCGCTGTTGTGTGCGCTATTGCTCAAACCGAAACCGAACAGCGATCAGAGCACGGCCTATGCCGCTGCCCCCTATCGCATCTATCGACGGCTGTTGGCGGCGGCGATCCGCCATCGGCTGCTGACGGTCGCTGTGGTCAGCGGGCTGTTTGTGCTGGCAGTGATTGGTTTTGGTCAGGTGAAAAGTGCGTTTTTCCCAGAATCCAACACCCCGCTGCTGTTTGTTGATCTGTGGAACCCCGAAGGCAGTCACATTCACCGAACCCGCGCCGACGCGCTCAAGGTCAGCGACTTTGTGCGCTCACTCGACGGCGTGGAGCAAACTGCCACCGTTGTCGGTGGTCCTCATCAGCGGTTTACACTGGTTTATGACGGCAAAGAGCTCTCGCCGGTGTATGCTCAGATCATCGTCACGGCAGACAGCCGTGAGCGATTTGCCAAATTAAGACCACAGATTGCTGAATTTATCCGCACCAAGCTGCCGGATAATGACCCGATCATTAAATCAATGCGTGTTGGCCCGGGGCGCGATAGCAAGATCGAGGTGCGCTTTCAAGGTGCTGATGCACAGGTGTTGCGTCATCTTGCACAGCAGGCACAGGCGATCATGCGCGCCGATCCCGAGGCGACCGATATCCGCGACGATTGGCGACAGCCGGTGAAGTTCATCCAGCCGCTGTTTAACCAACAGGTTGCCCGACAACTCGGCATTAGCCGCGAGGATCTGGCGGCATCGCTGCAATATGCGTTTGATGGCCGACCCGTGGGGCTGTACCGTGACGGCAATCGCAGCTTGACCATTCTTGCCCGCGCCCCCGATGCCGAGCGCGGCGATATCGGCAACATGCAGGATATTCGGATCTGGAGTCCGGCGCTTAAGCAGGCGATCCCCGCCACGCAGGTGATCTCAGGGTTTGAGAGCCGCTGGGAGAATGCACTGCTGCGCGCCCGTGATCGCGAGCTGACCATCACCGCGGCTGCCAATCCCACTGGCGAGCTGGCAACCCCGCTGTTTGAACGGCTGCGCCCACAGATCGAAGCAATGCCGCTGCCGTCGGGCTATACACTCGCCTGGGGTGGCGAATATGAGGACGCGAAGAAGGCGCAATCAGGGCTGTTTACCGCCTTGCCGCTGGGCTTTTTGTTGATGATCATCACCAGCATTTTGCTGTTTGGTCAGTTGCGCCAGCCGTTGATCATCTGGCTGACGGTGCCGCTGGCGATTGTTGGCATTACCAGCGGTCTGTTGCTGTTTGATGGGGCGTTTGATTTTATGTCGCTGCTCGGGGCGCTGTCCTTGGTGGGGCTGTTGATCAAAAACGCCATTGTGCTGATTGATGAGATTGATCAGCAGATTGCAGCAGGCATCGTGCCGCAAACTGCGATCCTGGACTCGGCAGTGAGCCGTCTGCGCCCGGTGGTGCTGGCTGCCGCGACGACGATCTTAGGGCTGATTCCATTGTTGCCCGATGCCTTTTTCCATAATATGTCGATCACCATCATGGTGGGCTTGGGCTTTGCAACCGTGCTGACGCTGATTGTGGTTCCAACACTTTACGCGCTGCTGTTTCGAGTCCCGATCACCACGACAACAGATTGAACCTTAAACCAACCAGAACACCTTATGTGCCACAACCCTTCAACCATTGCGATTGCGCCTATTGATGCCGATGACATCGACACACTGCTGAACCTGTATGTTGAGCTGTTTCATCACCGTGAGCCATTAACCGCTTGCATCGGCTTGCGGCGGGCGCGGCTGAGTGAGATTGTACGCCTGTTGTATGCTGAATCCATATCGTATCCGCCGCTGCAACAACAATGGTGGCTGGCGCGGGATCGTGCTGACAATCAGCGGGCGGTGGGGTTTGTGGTTGGCGATGATCCGGCACTGGTCACCGATCAAGCGTTGCCTGATAATCTGACCGTTGACGAACAGGCGATTTTTGCCGAGGTGATGGCGTTGTTAGCCGAAGTGCGCCGCCCATTGGCAGATCAACTCAGCGCAGCAGGAACCTATTTGCATATCGCTGCAATCGGTGTGCATCCACAATACGAAGGCTTGGGGATTGCCACGCGGTTGCTACAGGCTGCTGTTGCTGATGCAACTGCGCGTGGATTCCGCTATGCGTTTGCAGAATGCACCAGTTTGACATCGCGGCGATTGCATGAAAAATGTGGCTTTAAGCATCTGCACCGGGTCGCGGTTACTGATTGGGCACAAGATAAACTCAAACAATGCACAGTTTGCATTGATTTGATGCAGAAACTTTTAGAAAACTAAATGTGCCAGCGGTGAAATTTAGTGCCATGAATACGAACACCCCTGACTTAGGCGATCAATCGCGGCGCAATGATTGATTTTCTACAGTTTATTGACAAATGTTGTTTGACTTTTGGCTGAAGTAGGCTAAACTTAAATTTGCGATTGATTATCAAATAATACTTTCAAACACTTTAAGCCTTGGTCGCACGGCTTTGTCAATAAACTGTACCTTTATTGGTTTGATTGCCGAACACAAGACTCCATTTCATTGCGAGGCTTCGATGCATGCTTACCGCCAACAGGGCTTAACCCTTCTTGAGTTAATGGTCACCATTGCAATCGCTGGCATTCTGCTAACGATTGGTGTCCCATCATTCCAAGCGATTGTCACCAGCAACCGCATCTCCGCCAATACCAACAACTTCATCACCGCCATCAACCTTGCCCGCAGTGAAGCGATCAAACGCGGCACCGAGATACGTGTCTGCAAAAGTGCCGATGGCGCAAGCTGCACCGAATCTGGCAACTGGGATCAGGGCTGGATTGTGTATCTGCCCTCAAGCCCGATTGAGGTCATCCGCGTCTTTGACGGCTTAAGCGGCAATGACACCCTCACCAGTGCCGCCCATGTGGTGACATTCAACGGCAACGGTGCATTGGCTCAGGATCCCGTTACGTTTAATTTTAGCTTGTGCGAC
>SKYD01000183.1 GCA_007128075.1 Thiorhodovibrio sp. | reverse complement strand
TTACCCGCGCCATTGGGGCCAATCAACCCCAATAGCTCTCCGCGATGCAAAGTCAATGACAGCGATTTTACAACCGTGCGTTGACCTAAGATGACGCTGATCTGATCAAGTGCGAGCATGGCTTATCACAATTCACGGCGCGTCCGCACCACCAGCATCAGAAAAAACGGGGCACCAATCAATGCCGTGACTACACCAAGTTGTAGCTCTTGCGGGGTTGGCAACAGCCGCAAGCTAATGTCAGCAGCCAACACCAAGGCGGCTCCGCCCAACGCACTTGGCACCAACAGCGCACCAGGGCGTTGCTGCACCCAGCGGCGCAACAGATGTGGTACCACCAGCCCGACAAAGCCAATCGGACCGCTGATGGCGACCGTGGCACCAACGCAGAGGGCTGATCCCAGAATAATTCGTCTACGCACCTGCGACAGCGCCACGCCAAGACTGCTCGCTTCGGCCTCACCCAGAGTCAGCACCTCCAGCGCTGCGCCAGTCGAGAGCAGCAGCGCGGCACCCACCGCCACAAAAGGCAGGGCTAACAGGATGTCATTCATACTGCGTTCGCTAATCGACCCCAGCAGCCACAGCAACATATCTTGAGCAGCGGCAGGATGTGGGGCGAGGTTGAGTGCCAATGAGGTCAGCGCCCCCGCCAGCGCCGACAGAGCCACGCCAGCCAAAATCAAGGTCAGATTAGATGCCCCGCGTCAAGTCAACAGAGACAGCGCCAGCGTTGCCAGCAAGGCGCAGCCCATCGCGGCGGCGGGCAACAGCCAGATGCTCAGGCTGGTGATGCCAAAATACAACGCCAGCACTGCGCCCAACCCTGCACTCGACGAGATCCCCAACAGCCCAGGCTCTGCCAGTGGATTGCGCACCAGCCCTTGCAAAGCAGCGCCCGACAGCCCCAGCGACAGCCCCACCAGCCACGCCATGATCACCCGTGGCAATCGAAGCTGTTGCACAATCAGCACCTGCTCGACGCTGCCCTGCCCAAACAATGCGGTAATGACTTCAAGCGGTGTGAGCGGTGCCGGGCCGATGGTCAGCGACAGCAGTGCCAAAACAAGCAACAGCAGCCCCAGCGCTCCATGAAGCCAGCGCATCTACGGCTCCAGTTGCAGATCAAGTGCTTGCACGCGCTCAACAATCAGCCTTGCCGTGTCCACCAATTCTAGTCCACCACAGCCCCAAGCGGTGGCTGGAATCGACAGTGTGGGCAGACGCTCAAACAGCGCCTGAGTCAGTGGATGCCGTGCATAGCCAGATTGTGTGATTGCCTGCGGCTGATCAAAATAGCCCAACAGCAGCAGATCGGGCGGGTCGATCAGCAATTGTTCTAATGACACCCGCCCCCAGCCACGCAAGCCCTGCTCGGCGGCCAAGTTGCGCAAGCCAAGATGCTGCAACAGGTCATCAATATAGGTGCCACGACCCGCGCTGCCGCCATTGGGTCGCAGATAGACCACCCGATACGGCGGCAGTTGCCCACGCAATGCTTGCATTTGCGCATCAATCTGTTCAATCAGCGTCCGCTGCGCCGGGTCGCCCCCCAACGCATCGGCAACCTGTTGGGCATTGTTCAGGGTGTCATTCCAAGTGATTGGATAGCCAGGCGCAACTAGTTCAATGCCATGTTGGGCGAGCCAATGCGCCCGCCCCTGGCCATTCCAGCCTTGATAGACCAGCGCCCGCGCAGGTTTGAGCACCAACAGCTCCTCGACGCTGCCACGATTCGACGGATAATGGCGTGCCACATCAGCAATCGGTGACAAGCGGACATTGTGGCTTTGCTGTGAGAGCGCAACAATCTGCTCAGGCGCACCGAGCTGGGTCAGCCACAAATCAGCGCACAGATTGGTGCTAACTGCCGATGGCAAACCGTCGGCGAAAGCTGTACCCATCAGCAGCCAACACAGCCCCAACCAATGCACTTGAGTCATCGCGCCAGCGGTGTGCCGAGTTGGGTGAGATTGAGCGCGTAGCCACCAGTGACCAGATAGCTGGCGCTGGCGTGGATACCAAGCTGGCGAATCAATGCCCCCAAGCGATCACGAAAACGCCCACCAACTTCCGTGGGTGGAATCACGCCCCAGCCGGCTTCCTCTGCCACCACAATCACCATTGCGGGACAATTCAGCACGCTGTGTTTTAATTGTTTCGCCCGCGCCTCCCAGGTCGGCGGGTCAAGGTCAATCAGATTCGCCACCCAGGTGCCCAGCGAATCAATCAACAAACACACCGGAGCTGAACAATTGCTGGCGTGTTGATCAATCGCCTCGGCAAGCTGTTCAGAAGCCACAACCGTAGTCCAGTGTGCAGGACGACGCAGTTGATGGGCGTGAATGCGCTGCATCCACGCCGCATCACTGGCATCCTCGCGGGCGGTGGCAATATAGATCACTTGCCGCTCCGAAATGGTCGCCAGATGCTCTGCCCATTCGCTCTTGCCACTGCGGGCTGGTCCTGAAACGAGGGTGAAAGCGGATGAATCAGCCGATTGATGAGTCGATAGGGGGCGTATCATGATATGAAAGCTCAAGATGCTGCATGATCAAGTGGACGAGTTGCTGTTCGATCAATTCGCGCTCAACCGACACCCAATCTGCAAGCTGGGTCACGGCCAAATCGGAATAGCCACAGGGATGAATGCCAGCAAAGGGCGTGAGGTTCATGTCCAGATTGAGTGCGAGACCGTGATAACAACAGCCGCTGCGCACCCGCAGTCCTAGGGCGGCAATTTTTGCCCCCTCGACATAGACCCCGGGCGCACCCGTGCGGCGGCTGGCGGTCACGCCATGCGCGGCGAGTAGGGCGATCACGCTGCTCTCTAACAATTCAACAACACGCCGAATCCCTAAACCTAAGCGACGCAGATCCAAGAGCAGATAAACGATGAGCTGACCTGGACCGTGATAAGTGACCTGCCCTCCGCGATCAGTGCGGATCACCTCAATATCCCCTGGCACCAACAGATGCTCAAGCCGCCCCGCCTGACCCAGGGTGTAGACTGGCGGATGTTCTAACAGCCAAATTTCAGCGCGTGTATTGGCATCACGGTCGGTGGTGAATTGGCGCATCGCCTGCCAGGTCACAGCATAAGGCTGCTG
>SKYD01000051.1 GCA_007128075.1 Thiorhodovibrio sp. | reverse complement strand
TGAAAAAAAACACCCCAGAGTATGAAACTCTTTGTAATTATGGCATCATTCAGTCTATATCGACCTAAAAACTTGTCCGCAGTATTGAGTCTGTATCGACCTAAAAATTTGTCCGCAGTATTGCTCTGATACAATGGTATCAAAAGAAGCTGGAGTTGTTTGTTAAGCGGCCATACAATCTTGCGGGACTTGACAACATGATAAGCAAACAGTGGTTGATAGTGTTCATGTTGCTGTTGGTGATGACAGCGCAGGCAGCGAATAGCCAGGTGCAGGCGCGGTTGGAGCCTAGCAGTGTTGCCGAAGGTGAGCGGGTGTTGTTGATCTTGGAAGCCCAAGGACTGCACTCGCGAGCACAGCCTGATTTGAGTCCCTTGGCAGCAGATTTTGATGTAGTTGGCACCCGCGTCGGCCAGCAAACTCAGATTATCAACGGTCGGCGCACCGATAGCACGCAGTGGCAGATCAGTTTATTGCCTAAACGACTCGGAGTGATCGAGATTGCCGCGCTGCAAGTGGGCGATCAGCGCACAGCCCCGCTGCGTTTAGAGGTGACAGCGGCGGCAGCAGATGCTCACAGCGGCCCAGGTGATCCACTTTGGGTTGAGTTAAGCCTCGATCAGCCCGCTGATTTGCCGCTTTGGGTGCATCAACAAATCCCTTTGGTGTTGAGAATTTACAGTGCTTTGCCGCTGCGTGGTGGTCAACTGAGCGATCCCCGTGCTGAAAACGGTGTTTTAGAGCGACCAGTTGAGGATCGCACCTTTCGTGCTGAGCGCGATGGGCGTTCTTATCAGGTGATCGAGCGGCGTTATCTGTTGCAGCCCGAGCGCAGTGGCGTGTTGCGAGTATCACCAGCACACTTTGAAGGCGAGTTGCCAGCCGACGCTGCTCGTTCGCAGTCGCCGTCCACACATCCGCGCTGGCAAGCGCCGCTGCTGGATTCGCTGCTTGCGGCACCTGGACGGCGGGTGCGAGCGCAAAGCGAGGCCGTGACGCTAGAAATTGAGCCACGCCCCGCTGCATTTACAGGCACGCATTGGCTGCCAGCCCAAACCTTAGATATCGACGATTCTTGGGAAACACCACCACAGCTTGAGATTGGAGAGCCAGCCACCCGCACCCTGACCATCACCGCCAAAGGTTTAATGGCAAGCCAGATTCCACCACTGGATATCCCGCTGCCTGCGGATGCACGCGCCTACAGCGAGCCGATGCGCACTGACAATCTCACTGATGGTGTCAATGTTCATGGCGTTAGCAAACAAAGCGTTACCCTAATCCCCACCCAAGGGGGCACAATGACCCTGCCTGAGATTCGCGTCCCGTGGTGGGATACGGTGACACAACAGCAGCGGGTGACGCGAGTGCCCGCTCGCACTTTAACGGTGACAGGTGTCGCCGCTTCGTCACCAACTCCAGATGCAACCAATAGCGACAGCGAGCCAGCAACTGCGCCAGTTGCCGCCGCGCCGGGTGACCACAGTCACAACTGGCAGTGGCTGATTATCATCGCAGTGGGGCTAGGGCTGCTGTATCATCAACGCCAACGCTGGTTGCCAATGCTCACTAAGCCGACCTTGCCCGCACTGTTAACGCCCTCGGCACTAACCACAGCCCGCCATGCCGTGCGCGAATCCTGCGAGCGTCACGATACACAAGGAGCAAGCCAGGCACTGCTGCTCTGGGCGCGTCAGCGTTGGTCAGAGTCGCCGCCGACTCATCTCAGCGCACTTGCTGAACGCTTGGGCTTGTGTGATCAAGCCGCACTGGCTCAGGCGGTGCGCACGCTAGAACAGGCGCTCTATGCTCCGCAAGCCAGCGATTGGAATGGCGATGAATTATGGTCGTTATTTGCCAGCGAGCGGTTGAAAACACCGCGCCACCCCTCAGCAACGCTAGAACAGTCCGAACTGGCACCGCTGTATCCGGGGTCAAATTTTTGAGTCTTTTCAGATCGTCACCACAGCGCAGCAATAATGATTATCCGTGTTCAATATCGACACTGACAGTCTCGGCTAAAATAACCGCTGCATCGCATTCAGTGCCTGCCGATAGCGTGTCCAATCAAACGCTGGTCCGGGATCGGTTTTGCGCTCTGGGGCGATGGTGTCGTGTCCGACAATGCGCTGATCGGTGATACCAGGAAAGACCTGCTGCAGTGCCCAGGTGGTGTTGGCAAGGCGACAGTATTGCACCATTGTATAAGGGTCATGATCGGTGCCTTCTAGCTCGATGCCTATTGAATAATCGTTGCACTGCTCGCGCCCTTCAAAGCTGGAAACCCCGGCATGCCAAGCGCGGCGATAAAAATCAACAAATTGAATCAACTCACCATTGCGGCGGATTAAACAATGCGCCGACACCCGCAACGCTGCCAATGAAGCAAAACTCGGATGTGCCTCGGGATCAAGCTGATTGAGAAACAACTGCTCAATCCACGGGCCGCCAAATTCACCGGGCGGCAGACTGATATTATGAATCACTAACAGATCAATCGTGGTGCCAGCAGGTCGCTCGTTTTGATTGGGCGAATCAAGGTGTCGCGCCCAGGGGAATCGCCCACGATACATGAAGCTGGTATTCGGGATCATACAATGTCGAAATCGTTAGAGGAGACAAAATAATGGCTATTGTCAACGGTATGCGTCCAATTCATCCTGGCGAAATTTTGCGTGAAGATTTTTTACAGCCACTGGGGATGAGCGTCAACGCCTTGGCTCTGGCGTTGCGGGTGCCGTCTACCCGTTTGCACGAAATCGTCAAGGAACGCCGCGCCATCACCCCAGATACCGCGTTGCGTTTAGCCCGTTACTTTGGTGGTGACGCTCAATCTTGGCTAAATCTGCAATCGGCGTTCGATCTACGACGCACTGAACTGGAATCCCGCATGACCATCGAGCGCGAGGTCATTCCGTTAACTGCGACCTGAGTGCAATCCACGATTAGTTACACCATCTGCAAATAATCTACCTGTTGCAACCCACGCGGCAGCCGCGCTCCACGGCGGCCCCGCGCTCCCTGATAGAGGGCAATGTCCGCCTGCTTGATGGTAAAGCTGCGTTTGCCGCACTGCAGTTGCAAACTATGATCGGGCAACAACACCGCCCAGG
>SKYD01000101.1 GCA_007128075.1 Thiorhodovibrio sp. | reverse complement strand
GCACTGGATAGCCCATGGTCTCGGAAAGCTGGCTAACCTTATAACAAGTATCCGCCGAATCCCCGCCGCCGTTGTAGAAAAAATAGCCGATGTCATGCGCCTTAAACACCTCGATCAGGCGTTCGTACTCGCGTTTGTTGGCCTCTAGGCTTTTGAGTTTATAGCGACAAGAGCCAAAGGCTCCCGAAGGGGTATGACGCAGCGCGGCAATGTCGGCATCGGATTCTTGGCTGGTGTCGATCAGATCTTCGGTCAAGGCACCGATGATGCCATTGCGTCCGGCATACACATTGGCGATTTGGTCTGGATGTTGGCGGGCAGTTTCAATCACCCCGCAGGCAGAGGCGTTGATCACCGCAGTGACCCCACCCGATTGAGCATAAAACGCATTTTTTGCGGTCATGGTGTTCCTCATCTCGTTGTCAAAATTACGATCATGTTACAAAAATTGTATACTAAGCACTGATTATTTCCTCAATCTCCGCCACTGTTTTCGGTGCTGCCTGCGAGAGAATCTCATGTCCATCGGCAGTGATCAGCACATCATCCTCAATCCGAATGCCGATGCCACGATAACAGGCATCAACCGCGGCATCCGGGGCGATGTAGAGCCCTGGCTCAATGGTTAAAGTCATCCCAGGCTCAAACGGCAGCCAGCGTTTGTTGTGGCGATAATTGCCGACATCATGCACATCCAGCCCCAGCCAATGCCCGGTGCGGTGCATATAGTAAGGCTTATAGTCTTCTGCTTTGATGCGTTTTGCCAAAGAGCGCGTATCTTGGGGTAAAATCCCCAGATCAATCAATCCACGCGTGAGCACCTGCACAGCAGCGCGGTGCAGGGTCTCCCAGGTCTGCCCGGGTCGAGCTTTTGTCAATGCCGCTTGTTGTGCAGCAAGCACCAGTTCATAAAGCTGGCGCTGCGGCGGACTAAATCGTCCATTGACTGGCAGGGTGCGAGTAATATCGGAGGCATAGCCCTCAAGCTCACAGCCAGCATCGATGAGCACCAGATCGCCATCCTTGAGTCGCGCATTATTTTCAGTGTAATGCAAAATGCAAGCGTTGGCTCCTCCGGCGACAATCGGCGGATAGGCCTGCTCAGGTGCGCCCTGTTCGCCACACGCAGCACCAAAGGCACTTGCCAGCATCTGTTCATTGAGTCCTGGCTGCACCTGCTGCATGAGCACACGATGCGCTTGTGCTGAAATCTGCGCTGCTTGGCGCATCAATTGTTGCTCGGCTGGAGTTTTGATCTGGCGGCGCGGATGCAGCAGCTCGCTGGCATCAATCAGCTCTGTGGGTACACAACGCCCGGCGGTCCGTGCTTGTGAACGGGCACTGCGCAGCCAGCGCATCACCCGCAGATCAAAGGCATCATCGCGCCCAAAAGGCACAAATAAACGCTGGCGACCCAGCAGCAGTTCGGGTAATTTGGTCTCTAGCTCGTCGAGTGGGTAGGCTTGGCTGGCGCGAAAGTGTCGCCGTGCGCCCTCGGTGCCATAGCGGCGACCATCCCACAGCTCGCGCTCGGGATCGCGGGGGCGACAAAAGATGACATATTCGCCCCGGCTGCGCCCGGGGATCAGCAGCGCAACGGCATCTGGCTCTGGAAAACCGGTGAGCCACAGAAAATCGCTGTTCTGGCGAAAGGGATAATGCACATCTTGATTGCGGAGCTGCTCATGCGCCGCCGGCAACAGCAGCACCCCATCGTTGCCAATCTCTGTTGCAAGCTGCTGGCGCCGCTGGCGGTGTTCGTTTTGGCTGATAGTACGCACCACTTTAGCCGACCCGCGTGGTTCGGTTATCATGGATTAGCGTCACCGCGACCCGTATAAACTCAATAATTTCAGTCAACGCTTGCCAATTGGTTTCGTTGTCATCAAGGTCGCTGAAATCAAGCTGGGTGAGCGCGATAAAATCTTGGATAATCTCATGCTCTTGTGTGGATAATGTGTCAGATTCAAGGTCGGTCAGCGCCAGGCCGTACAAAAAGCCTCGGCTCCAGTCATAAATTGCCTGGGCTTGGGCGGCAACATTGTCAGCAGCGGGCAGCCATGGCTCGATGAGCTGCGTAGGTGCCGCCATCTGGGCATCGGTGGCAGCGGCAAGCTGATGCAGCGCACTAAGACAGGCGGCACCAGGAGCGGCGGGAAACAGCTCGTTGAGCCAGCGTTGCTCGGCATCAGGCAGGGCAAAGGCACGCAGCCCGCAGTAGATGCCGTGTGCCTCGGTCGCACCGACCGCCAATGGGCTAAGATCGGCTAAATCTCGTAACGCGCCCGCATCAAGAGCCTCAATGTGCATGGATATATCCTAACTTAATAGCAAAGCAACGCAAAACATCATATCATGTTCGCTTGCTAAATTGATCGCGATTGACCTCTTCTGTGAAAATGCCTAAAAAAGCCAGAACATGAGCGAATATAATCTCGATACCTTAGAACGCCAAGTTGATGAGCTGATTCGTGTGTGTGATAAGCTACGCGATGAAAATGCCTCATTGCGCGCCAGTCAAGAACATCTTGTCGCTGAGCGAGCAGAGTTGATCGAGAAAAACGAACTCGCTCGCAGTCGCATCGAAGCGATGGTTGCACGCCTGAAATCAATGGAGGAACAGCTATGAGCCTAGATAACGCCCCGGTGACGGTTCATATTCTCGACAAGGAATATCGCATTGTCTGCTCTGCCCAAGAACGGCAAGGCTTGCTGGAATCCGCCCGCATGCTCGATCAGCGGATGCGCGAGGTGCGCCAGCACGGCCGAGTGATTGGCAGTGACCGCATCGCGGTGATGGCCGCTCTCAACCTGATTTATGACATGATGAAAGAATCGGACAACCGTGAACAGTTCAACCATCGTCTTAAATTGATGCAAGAGCGTGTGAATTATGCCTTGAAGCATAATAATGAAACCGATGCTGAGCACTGAATTTTAAAATTTTGATCTGCATCAACTGGGGCTTGTCAGTGACACCCACTGGCTCCACTGTGGTGTTTATTTAGACTAATTTTCGATCTGATATGATGTCCCATTCTTCTGTTTCCTCCGTGACACGCCCGGTCTTGCTGTTGATTCTCGACGGCTTTGGGGTCAACCCCAGCAAGGCACATAATGCAGTGCTGTTGGCCAACACCCCGCAGTTTGATC
>SKYD01000170.1 GCA_007128075.1 Thiorhodovibrio sp. | reverse complement strand
CAATGTGCGCTGGACAATGCACAGATGGCACGGATCTAAATTGAAAATTGGCGTGAAGATGAGGCTGGCGAGCGCGGTCACCAAGGTCACGCCAGCGAGCAGCCCCCAAAGTTGACGAAAAGTGAAAGTCATAACAACACACTCAATTCTGCGTCGATATTTATCTAAAACTCAATGTGGAACTCGATACCGAACCTGCCCATCAGCATAGCGCGTCTCAGTTAAGGTGACCGGATCCCCCACAGACAGTTGCTGCCGAGCCACCAACACTCGCGTGTGCTCTCCTGATGGAAGCTCAATCCGAGCGGTGGTCATGCTGACTTGATTCCCCGTTCTAAATGACCTCGTTTCACCGGTATTGACTTCGACCACAACACCTTGCACTACTTTTGTTGACACAATGTCGGACTTCTGTGCGAACAGCCAAAAGAACACACCCGCACCAACTAAGATCAGTAAGGGGACAAGAGCACGAACAAGCCTGAAATGATGCGCATAGTCACTGGTCATGGTTCGGAGGCCTTACCCAGGATTGGTATTGATACCTGATTACGCCCGTTGCGTTTTGAGTGATAAAGATTTTCGTCGGCAGCATTCACCAAGACATCAATATCCGAGGAGCCAATACTAGCCAAGGAAGCAACGCCTAAACTGCCTGTCAATTTAATCCCGTTTCCATAATCATGCTCTTCGATGCTCTGCCGAATCCGCTCTGCAACCAAACTGGCGGTATCAAGCTCTGTCGCCGGTAACAGCATGATAAATTCCTCACCGCCCCATCGCGCCACGGCATCCTGTTTTCTTGAACAGTGCAGCAAAATCTTAGCCGTCTGTTTAAGCACCGCATCTCCCGCATTATGACCATATTGGTCATTAATCTGCTTGAAATGATCCAGATCCAGCAAAATAATGCTGCAATCCCTTTGATAACGCTCGTATTGCAACAACTCCCGTTCAGCAATGTCCACAAATTTGTGCCGATTCATCAGCCCAGTCAGCTTATCCGTGCTGGCGACATGCTGCAGTTTTTCATTGGTGATGAACAGTTGCTGATTAGCCTGAGTCAAGTGCTGCTCAGCCGCAGCCAACCGACGGGCGATCAATACACCGAGCAGCATGGCCACTAAGGTTGCTGCTACCGTGATCCCCAGGGTGATGCGTAGGGTTGCATGGATATTCGACATCAGGGTCGCTTCCGCCAGACCGGTGACGATCACCCAATTCAGATCCCGCGAATCATCCATGCGGGTGACTGAGAGGAAATAACGCTGACCTGCAACCGTAAAGGAGGTGTAGACGGGCTTCTCCAACCCATTAACCAGATCAATGTGCGTATCAAGATACTGAGCGGCGGCTCGGGTAAAGGGATCGGTACTGGTGAGCATAGAAACGCGCTCAATGCCCTGAGCGCCGTCTTGAGTCACTGTTTCGGTGGCCGATGTCCCCACCAGCAATCCATTGGGTTCAATGATAAAGACATTTTTATCTTGATTGACAACGAATTCCTGCAAATAGCTGCTAATGGAATCCAGTGATAAGGCTGCCTGCTGTACACCGAGCAATCGACCATCGGCTGCCCGCAGCGGCAATGCCGCCGTCAAGCCAATCGATGTGCCAGAAGCCCAGATATAGATTGGAGTCCAAATGGCTTGATCCGCTTGCACCGCGGCCTGATACCATGGGCGCTCTCTAGCGTCATAATTTTGTATTTCAGTTAATTTTTTAGTGGGCTGTCCTTGAGCATCAACCTGAAACACACGATAGTGATTATCCTCATTCAGGTTCCTGCTCGCTATCGTGAAATGACCGTCTGCCGCTCGCCCGACACCAAGAAAATTGCCCTGTTCCTCTAAGCCGACAGCGATTGCCTCAACACCGTCAAAGGCGTGAAGTTGATGCAACCATGATGTACTCAACGCCTGGAAATTATCCAAAAGAGCAGGGTTTTCTATAATTTTTAAACCATTCATATCCGCTAACACATGGGGGCATTCCATAAATACCCGCACTCGATCCTGGACATTGTCCGCGATCTGTCTCTGTAATTGTGCCGCCAGATCCGTAGCCGCCTTGCGGCTTCCAGCAAAAGCAACCATGCCGATGACACCAGCGGTTATCGCTACCAAGCCAACAAGCGTTAAAACTAGGCGTACATAGGATCGATTCATAACTACACTTCAAGAAAACTGTTCATAACGGCAGTCATCATGCCGAGGTCACGGCAAACGCAGCCCAAGTTGCCATCCACTGAAATTCTAGAAGCGGATGGTTAGGCTATATGTTTGGGCAACAGGCGTTCGAGCAAACTGGCGGCGGTTTCAATGGTGTGACGAAGTTGATGTGTGCTTACTCATGGTGCAGTATCATAACCCATGTTCAGTAGAGCAAAAAACTCACAGTGATGGTTGCCTCGTTGAGGTTGATGCCGCAGAATCGTGTTTTAACAACGGGGTGTTGTGCTGGCTCTGTGCTTTGACGCGGGCCTCTGCACCAGCTTTTAGGATATGCCGCTCCAGTCCTGAGACATCGAGAATTGACAACATCTCGGTGCGCTCCCAGCCAGGCTCGGGGCGGATCACTGCTTTAGTGAGCACCGACTTTCCCGCCAGATCAGAATCATAGCGATCAATGCTGCGGTTGGGAATCTCGGGACTGTCTTTGATGCGCTCGATCACCAATCCCATCAGCCCCTCTTGATCATCAATCCCTGCACGCCGTGGCAGTCTGACCACCAAAATGCCATCGGTCTCGCGGCAATACGGGCGCTCTTCAAGCCCGAGCAAATCCGCCAGCGAGACCACGCCAACCGTTTGCCCGCCGAGTGAAAACACCCCGATAAAGCGCGGGTTGGCACCGACCAGCGGGGTGATTTCCTGATCATTAACCGAGCAATAGACCTCACGCGATTCCACGCCAAACAGCCGCCCGCCGATGACAAAGGTGGAAATATCGGTCGTCGGTTCGTTGCCCGAGGGCTGTGGATACCTTGCGGTTGGGTCAGAATGTATGCGCGGTGGTTCGCTGTCGCTGTCGATCATGGTGCCGATTTGAGTAAACACCAGCGCGGTGACGGCGTTGCGGTAGCGATCTGTGGGGCCTTTGTATTCACGATAACCCGACGAGGCATGCGCACCCACCGCATAGTACGCGCCCTGATATTCAACGATTGAGCTATAGCATGCCCCTGATGACAAGGTAAAAAATTCGGGATCCAGCTCTAATCGGGTTCCTGGCGGCAAACTGGGCTGGCTGGAGGCGATGACCTGCCGTTCGGCATCCGCAAACACTGCAAAACAGCCTGGGCTGATCTCGCCGCGTTCGGTGCGCGGCAAGGCATCGCGCAGCATGGCAGAAAACTGTGGCTCCGAATCAAACACAATGCCAATGCCGCCGACAATCTGTTGGGCATCGTCCAGGGCACTGACTGATGCGCCATAGATATAGGTATAGCGATTGTTATACAGCCAACTGGGCGCAAATGCCGAGACGCTATACACCTGCGAATCACGAATCGCCAGGGTTTCGATCACCCAGGATTCCGTCAACGCAGTGCCGATCTTGTGCTCAAACTCAGGGTTTGACACCGCAACGATGGTGCCACTACGATCATAAAGCACCAAATTGGTGTAGACTGTATACAGATTATTGATATAGGACAGGATCGCCCGCAGCTCATCCTGCTCGGCGGTGCTGATCGACTCCTGCGCCAGCGTCTTGCGGAAAAACGAGGTCAACGCCCACCACCGACAATCGTTGGCGCGCTCGTAAAGATTGCGATCCATGATGTCGATTGCCAGCGCGGCGCGAAACTGCACATCGGTCAACAGCGACGACACCACGGTTTGATTGAGCTTGCCGATGGACTCCTCGAACACATCCTTGGTCCGCGCCCCGGTTTTGCTGATCTCGCCAAGCAGCGATTTAGAAAAGCTGTTCTCGCCTGATTTGGTGTTGGCGATGCGGACATTGCCATTCCAGACCGTGACATCGAGCTCTTTTTGGATTTTATCCGCCTGGCGCGGGATGGTGCGCAGATCCTCAGAAAACAACCGCGAACGCCGCATCACGGCATCGAGAATGCGCTCGTCAATCTGCACTGCTGCGGTGTCGAGCTTGTTGGCAAAAGCATAGGTCAGCGGCACCATGACATGCCCCAGCCAGCCCGGACCGGCATAGCCCTGATAGCCCTGAGTGGCACAGGTGGCTGCCAGATATTCGCGTCCGGCAAAGCGGGCAATCCGATACGAGGTGTCAACATCGGGGTGCATCGGTGCCCCGGTGGGGATGTGATATTCATCGCTGCTGGCAATCACCCGCCCCTCACGATCCAGCAGCGTGAGCACCATCCAATCATCGGGCTGAATCAGATGACGAAACACCCCGACCATCTCGTCTTCAAAACGAAACACCAGACAGAGCACACCGAGCACCTGTGATTTGGCAGCATTGCTGGCAGTGATGCGATAGGCATAGATCAACGCCTGCTCACGGCGCGGGTCAAGATCGGTGGCACGAAACACCTCCACATAGTCGCTGCTGGTGTTGATCGCCTCGTGAATCAGCGGATCGTGGGACTGAGTAACCGGATTGGAATCATCGAATTGTGCCAACACCTGACCATCGGGACTGAGCAGAATGATGTTGTCATACACTGAATATTTGGCGACATATTCCTTAAACCGCGCCTTGATCGCCGTCTGCTGCTCAGGCGATGCGCTGCCGCCCAGTTGGGAGATAAACTCACGAAAATCATCATCGGTGGCAAGAAAGCCAATATCCGCAGTACGCTCAAACAGATTGCGGATCACAATATCAACCGTCACCTGCGCCTTGGCGCGAATCTCGGCGACGGTTTTTTTGAGATTCTCGGTGCTGAGATGATGTAGCAGTGCCTGGGTCAGGTCTTGAAAGCCGGCACGGGTGGCGGTCATGTCCATGCCGATGTTGCTCATCTGCCCCAGCAAGGTCAGCAGATTCCAACGCTCAGACAAGGCCTCTAGGCTGGCGCTGTAGTCACGGACCTGCGCCATGTGGGGCATGAGTGCCGCAATGGTGGGATTGTTCGCGGATGTCTCTTGGGTCATGATGGATGGGCTCGCGCTGTACTCGATTAACGAATTACGCGCCATGATGCAACAATCGTGCTGATTATTGGCGGGCGATTGTGCCACATATTGGCCAATCAATGCACCATCATCGGGCAGCGTTGCCCTGTATTAGGGCGTAGCCACTCTCAGGGCTGAAACAGCGACGGCTGGCGGCGGCTTGCTGGGGTGGTGTCGTCGATAAAAAAATTGCCCAGTGCCCAGCCATTGTCGAGTGCGACGCGGCTAATCTGTGGTGAACGCCATGGACCTGTGACCTGATAACGGTAGCGGCTGAGGCGATTAACCGCATCGCCGGCCACCTTGTCAGCAACAAACACCGCCGCACCGATGAGCGGACCACCAGCAACAGCGCTGGCAAGAGCGACCCCCGCGCCGAGTTTTGGGGTGATAATAATCGATTGATCAAAGGTTTCGGTGATGAGATTGGTCAGACCGCCAATCTCAATATCTGCGGTGGATGAGCGCAGCGCCAGTTTGCGAATCCAGGCCTGTCCCTGTCCAATGTCAAGCTGGCCGTGGATGCGATCAAAGCCCAATCCATCAGCCATCAGCTCACTAAAATCAAGGCGCAATCGGCGCTGAATTGCCGCCACATTGAGTATCCCCAGCATCCGCCCCATGCCCGGCTCGACATCCAGCAACCGCCCCGCGCCTAGCTCAAACTGCACCTGACCGCGCGCATGCGCCAGCGACCATTGTGCCGGTCCTCCTGGCCAGGTGACATCAAACTCTAATGCGCCAGCACTTGCCACCAAACCAGAATAATAGCCAAGGGCCTGGAGCAACGCTCCGCTGTTGGGACTGCTTGCGGTGAGTGTTAATTGGCTTTGTTGATAGCCAGTGCGATCAACTGTCCACCGTCCGCGCCCTTGAAGGCTCAACAATGGATTGTCGAGTTTGAGCTGCGTCAACTCCAGCCCATTGCTGTTTGGTTGCAGACGAAGCTGTGCTTGACCTAGCGGCACCTCGCGCCAGCGCAGTTGTTGCACTGCCAGCATAAGCGGCGGCCAGTGTTCAGGATGCTGGTGCGGGTCGATGGCCAGTGGCTCCTGAGCAGCAGGGGGCGAGCGATTGGCAAGCAATGGGGTCAGATCGAGATGATCAATATCCAGTTGATGCGGCACTTGTGGCTTGTTCGCCACGGTGAGGGTTCCAGCCATGGGCTTGGAATCCACCGCCACCACCAGCCGTGATTGGTCATCGCTGTGCAGTTCAATCCGTGTCGGTCCAAAAGCTTGCTTGCCGAGGCTGAGTTCATCTAGCTTCAGCGTAGAGGAATGCAAGCGCAGGGCTGAGGATGCTGAGACAGCAACCCCTGTCGGCTGTTGTTGCAACCATTCCAACCACGAATCGAGGGCGAGATTGGTTAAATGGCCATTGAATTGCCAACTGCCAGCCGGTGGCAAAGTTGTGGGCAATTGGTGGGTGTGCAGAGCCAGCGCGTTGACTTGCCATTCATCATTGGCAGCAGGTGCCAGCTCGAAACGAGCACCGAATAGATCATAACGAGCACTGATGGTCAATGGCTGATCGGGTGCAATCTGACTGTGCAGCGTCAACATTCGGCGCGCATCGGCCGACTTACCCAGTGGCGCGGGGAGATCAATACCGAGACCTTGAAGGTCGCTGTCCAGATGCAACACCAAGGCAGCGGCTGGGGCCTGCGGTAAGTCAACAGTGAGTCGCCAATCGCTGCGTCCACGCGCCACCGCCCAGCCAGCATGTGGCCAGCGGTTGGCCAAATCAGCAACGCTGGCACTGCCCGTGAGCTGAATCGCGGTGCCAGAATTGCGTTGTTGGAGATCGATGGCGACTGCTGTGTTGTCAAGTTGGGCGGTCAGCTCGCTGCTGGTGACATGATCAGGCGTGAACAACAGTTGGCCACTGAGCGACTGCAATGGCGGGATTGCTGGCCAGGGGGCTAGAGCAACTGTGGCATCACCCAGCCAGCGCAAACGTCCGCGATAAAGCGGCGGCTGTTGATCAAGCAACGGCACCTGCAATGCCAGCTCGACTTCCATAGTGCCATCAACGGCCAGCAGCTCGCCAAGTGAGCCCACATTCTCCGCCAGCGGGGTGTCGCGGAGCATGCGTTGCCCATCGCGAAATAGGCCGCTGCCGCGTGCAGAAATTGCCACGGTTTGCGGATTGGTGACATCGGCAATGGTTGCCACCAGGGCATCAATTTGAGTGTTTAGGATTTTGGCGTGTTCTAACTCGATGCGCAGCGTTTGCTCATCAAGCTGCACCAACCCCGCAGCTTCAGTCAGGGCTGGCCAGCCAAGCTGATCGGCAGTGGCAGGTTGATAATCTAGGGTGACATTGGTCACTGGCAAGTGCAGTTTAAGCCGTGCTCCATCAAAGTGAATGTTGCCGTGATGAATCGTGCCAGCCAACAGTGCCTGATCGAGCCACTGGATCCACTCGGGGTGCTGCGGATCCGCATGAAACCACGATTTGACAGTGGCAAGATCGAGATAATCGACTAAAATTGTCCACGCCAGCCGTGATTTCTGCGCACCACCAGGCAGCAGCAACATCGCGCTGGCTTGCGCGGTCACCGCAGGATGGTCGAGCCGCACCGCGAACTGATAGCGTTGATTCTGTGCGGTGGCGGGCTTGAGTGCGGTGAGCTGAAATGCCAAGCCATCGAGCAGCGTCGGCAAGGCATCACTGCGCAACTTGGCTAATTGCATCGCCCAGCCGTGGCTTTGTCGCTGCCAATGCAACTGGGCTTGGGTCGCGCCCAGCGCGAAATCGCCGCTGGGTGTGGTTAGCTGGAGCTGGTCAACATGCAGTGCGGTGCGGGCGGCGGTTAGCTGCCCTTGTTCGATCTGATGCCAACTGGTGAGCTGAAGCCGGTCGGCGGCAATCGCCGCCGTGACCACCGGCAGCGGCAGCCGATACCGCACTGGATTCAGCGTCAACGCCAGTTGCACAGTGCCCGCGCCGCGCTCTGGCTGGTCGAGTGTTCCAGTCAAGTCGGCTTTAAGCGCCAGTGTTTCAATCCCCAAACTCGGACTTTCTAGTTCCAGCGCAAGCTGATGGTGCTGATGGTGATGGCGGCTGATCGCTTGCACCAGTTGCACCTTGAGCGGGGATTGCTGTCGATCCTGCCAGTGCAATTGCAGATTGTGAAACGCGATGCTGCCATGCTCAAGAAAAAACCCCAGTCCATCGCTAGATTGTGCGGCTGGCAAATCAATACCATTGAGTTGCAAGCTGCCATCAGCACGGCGTTTAAGATTGAGCGCGGCATCGGCAAGCCCGAGGTGGCGAATGCGTGGCTGGCGCGTCCACAGGCTCGCCCACAGATCCAGTGTTAGCTCAAACTCACCGATAACCAGCTCCGTCGTAGCGAGCTCAGTTGCCGCGACATGCAGCAGCCGACCATCAAAATGCAGTGCCAAGGTTTGCGCACTGAGTGGCTCACCCAACGGTTGGCTGACTAACGCCAGGATTTGATTAGGAAAGTATGCGGCAAGCGCGGTGAGCCCGCGGGCAAGTAACAACAGCAGGGCACTGGTGATGATCAGTCGGTGAAGCCAAGTCATGTCCAAAAAATTTTAAATTAACACCACATCATATTGTTCTTGGGTATAGAGTGCCTCGGCCTGCAAACGAATCGGACGACCGATAAATTCCTCAAGTTCGGCAAGATACCCTGATTCTTCATCAAGCAGGCGATCAACCACCTCTTGCGATGCCAGCACCAGCAGGGTTTCCACCTCAAATTGACGCGCTTCGCGCAAAATTTCACGAAAAATCTCATAGCAAGTGGTCTCAGCGGTTTTCATCGACCCACGCCCGCCGCAATGCGGACAGGGTTGACACAGAATATGTTCGAGTGATTCGCGGGTGCGTTTGCGGGTCATTTCCACCAACCCCAGCGCCGAGACCTCGGTGATATGGGTTTTGGCGTGATCTCTGGCCAAACATTTTTCCAACGCCCTCAACACTTGGCGTTTGTGTTCCTCGTCAGTCATGTCGATGAAATCGATGATGATAATTCCGCCGAGATTGCGCAGCCGCAGTTGACGACAGATGCCTTGTGCTGCTTCCAAATTGGTCTTAAAAATCGTTTCTTCGAGATTGCGATGGCCGACAAAAGCACCAGTGTTGACATCGATGGTGGTCATCGCCTCGGTTTGATCGATCACCAGATGCCCACCGGATTTAAGCTGCACCTTGCGATGCAGCGCCTTGTGGATTTCATCCTCAACGCCATACAGATCAAACAGCGGTCGCTCACCGCCATAGTATTCAATGCGCTCGACAATTTCGGGGATATATTTGTTGGCAAAGGTGCAGGCGCGCTCGAGTGTGCTGCGAGAGTCGATGCGCACCCGCTCGACCTCGGGCGTGACCAGATCGCGCAGAGCACGCAGCGCCAGCGGCAAGTCATCGTGCATCAGACCAATCGTATTGTCGATTTGGCAGCGTTCGCGAATACCGCGCCATAATTTTGCCAAAAAGGTCATGTCACGGTGTAGTGCCTCTTCGGTGACCGTTTCGGCGGCAGTGCGCGCAATGTAGCCGCCACCGCCTTCATGTTCCTCAACATATCGCTGTAAAATCTCGCGCAACCGTCTGCGTTCATCTTCGCCATCGATCTTTTGCGACACCCCGGTATTGGTGAAATTGGGCATGAACACCAGATAACGCGAGGCAATCGAGATATTGGTGGTTAGCCGCGCCCCCTTGGTGCCGAGCGGGTCTTTAACCACCTGCACGACGATCAAATCACCCTCATGCACCCGCTCGTTGATGGTCTCGCTGCGTAGCTCGTCGTTATTGGCGAGAATATCCGAGGCATGGAGAAAGGCAGCGCGTTCGAGACCAATATCGACAAACGCCGCCTGCATCCCGGGCAACACCCGACAAATCCGTCCACGATAGATGTTGCCAACCAGCCCGCGCCGCGACAACCGCTCGATGATGATCTCCTGCACCACGCCATTTTCAACGACGGCAACGCGGGTTTCAGGCGGGGTGATATTAATTAGGATTTCTTCACTCACGACTCAACTCACGGGATACTTAATTAGATGCAATGGGGCAAGGTCAAGTTGAACGAAAACGCTCAACGGCGGAAATAGGGTGTAGTGGAAGCGATTTGCTATATTTTTATTTTTCAAGCAAAGACATTGCACGGATTTCTTCATCCGAAATTTCATCTCTACCTACTAGTTTATAATGCCGCTCATCAACAACTGAAAAATTAAAAATACCATTAATTTCTTCAACTACTAATTCTAAAATAGCGACATCATTTTCGTTTAGAAATTGCAAAGCAATTGGTTTGCAAATTGCATTTTGGTAGCGAGACTTACAAAACTCAATGTCCTGTATAACTTGAACTATTCCAAATTTATCTCCCGGAGATTTAGCCTGACATGGAATAATAAAATGAGTACCTTTTTTGTTTAAACCGAGATAAACCTCATCAATTTCGATTTGACCTATATTCTGAATGGTGGTTCTAAGGTGATTTTGAATTGAATAGCAAGTTAAACCTGTGAAAAGATCAATAAGTCGATTATATCGAATTTTTGTAAGAAGAGCTTGCTCGTCAGTTCCTGGAGCATATTTCCTAACAATCTCAGGTGTTGCATCTGGAACTTTAATTCTTTGCCTATTAGGGGTAGGCTCTATTTTGCCCGGTGCTGCTAATCTAAACTCATATGTACCTATTCCGGTTCCGATAATTATCCACTCGGAATTAGCAGGGCAAACTTCCTTTATAAGGTCTGGCAGATCCTTACGAAATCTATATGAATAAGGTATGTCGCCTAAATTTTTAATCCGAGGAATGCCCAACTCATCACACGCTTGAGCCAATTCATCTCTGTTAAATGAAACCTTAATTGCCGACTTTTTATAATTATTTAGAAAAACCCTTTCGATGACATTTTTATACTTGCTCATGCCGCATTCCTATATGATCTTTTTCTTTTTGGAATCACATCATTAGGGGTATCCCAGTATTTAGATGCTTGCCCCATATTGTAATCAAGCAAATCTTTTTCTTGATGAATAAGCGCATATGTTTTAAATTTACTTGAATCAAGCTCTAATGCTTTAATAATTTGTTTACCAATCGATTTAGCAAGAAATGGAATCACTGCATTCCCAATTTCTCTAAAACCGTGCCAAATAGTGTTATGAAAATAAAACCAATCTGGAAAGGTGTGCAATCGAGCAGCCTCTCTTACGGTAATACATCTTGGTTTGGAATAATGGATTGGCCTTGGCGCAGTATACGCGCCTTTATCGCTTGCTGTTCCCGCCCTTAGCGTGTTGCACTGCCCTTTTTCTGAAAGTTTAAAAAAACGACTTATTTTCTCTACACTTCCCGGAAGTGTGTCGCGGAACTTCTCAATAGATTTTTCAGTGTGCTTAGAGCCGATATGACCAAAAACTTTATCTGACACCTTCCTGGTATGGCAAAGGGAAAATTCCCCGCTTGGACTCAGTGAAAAACTAGCTCTGAATCCTGAGTAATCCAACTCTGAAGAATTTATCCCTATGTCACAGTCAATAAATGCCGTATGAGCCACTAAATCATTTAGTGCATCCCCACATGTATTGAGTGGCAACAATTCGTAATCAAATAAAGATAACTCATCCAAACTAATTTCTGCGTACGTTTGTGTGGGATAAAATGCTTTTACAACATCATATCTTGAGCCAATTATAATTAACCGCTTTCTTTGTTGTGGTGCTCCATATAAGGAT
>SKYD01000264.1 GCA_007128075.1 Thiorhodovibrio sp. | reverse complement strand
TTGGCTCAATCCGCCGACTATTGCCCACCGCCAAGCTGATGCACATACACCGCGAGTTTCTTGATTTGGTTGGTATCCAGTCGCCCTCGGTACTTGATCGATGCTTGAGGTCTCTTCGGTTGACCCGCGATCTACTGCACCGAAACCACCGGCTTCAAGCCGCCGATTTTTGTGGTTGAGTTGGCAGCGCAGCGGATGCGCGGTTGGGAGCCGGAGGGGGAGCCGTTGGTGCGGTTGCTCAATCATGGGGTGACGATTCCGCCCGAGGCGGCGCGGGTCAATGGCTACACCCGCGAGATTTTAGAGCGCGACGGTGAGCCGCCACTGGCGGTGTATGATGCCTTTGCCGCGTATGTCGAGCAGCGCCCGCTGGTGGCGTATAACCTCGACTACGATCTGGATCAGGTGTTGCATCCCGAATGGCAACGGCTGGGGTGCGCGCCCATCGGCAGCCGTGGATTTTGTGCGCTGCGGCTGGCGCAACGGCTGCTTGATCCCGTGCCTGCTGGCAATTGCAAGCTCCAGACCTTGCGCCAGTATTATCGCCTGCCGGCTCGCGGTGCCCATACCGCGCTCGGTGATGTTGAAACCGTGATTGATCTGTTGCAGCAGGTGTTGCGACCGCTTGCCGAGGCGCAAGGGCTGACTTCTTGGGCGGCGTTGACCGAGTATGCGGCCGCGCCCTGGTTTCCAACCCGCATCGCTTTTGGTCGCTACAAAGGGCGTGATTTTCGGGAGGCGCGTCAGGATGCCGAATTGCGCGGCTGGCTGGAGTCGCTTGCCCAGTCCAAAACGCCGCGCAGTGCTCAGATCGGGCGTTGGTATCTGCGCCAGCTTGATGTTGCGCCAAGCGCCAGCCCGCCGCCAGTGATCGGCACTGATGCGATTTTGTATCGCAACCCCGAGCGCGAGACCTTAACCCGCCTGATTGAGACCGCCCGTGCGCGTCTTGCTGAACTTGAAGCCGAGGCCGCCCAAGATCATCAAGCCATTGCCATGATCCAAGCGCGGCTGTTTGCTTATCTGCGCCCATTGTACGAGCAGCGCGATCAGTTGCGGCTGATCATCGATTATCGGCAGCGATATCTGGATTTATTGCTTATTGAGGGCGAAGAGGTTGCCGAAGAAGCCACTGCCGATTACGAACAGGCTCGCGCCGCGACCGAGCACGATTATCAACAAGCGGCAGAGCAAGCCAACACGCAGCATGAATTGAGCGCAGAACAGACAGCGGAAGTCAAAAAGCTGTTTAAAAAACTGGTGCGGCTGTATCATCCCGACCGCTATGCCCACGATCCTGAGCGTCAGGCCATCTATCAACGGCTGACGCAGACGATCAACCGCGCCCGTGATCAAGGCAACATCGAACAACTGCGCGAGATTGCCGCCGATCCCAATGCCTTCTTAGCCCGTCAAGGTCTGAGCAGCCTTGACTTTAGCGACGATGACACCGACCTTGAGCAACTGCGCCAGCTTCACGCCAGCCTGCAAGTGCGCATCCTTGAGCTGCTTGAACAACTCGCCCAGGTGCGCGACAGCAGCGACTATGAATTCTATCGCCTCACCCAAGACCAGCCCGCGCTGTTTGATCAAATCGCCGAATCCCACGCCACCACCCTGCGCACCGAGATCGCCACCCTAGAACAACGGGCTGATCAACTCGCCGAGGACATTGAGCAACTTTGCTGATTATGTTGCTACGCGGAGATTTTGATGACCCAACCCAATTTTAATTCTTGGCAACAGCGCACTGCACTGTTATTAGGTGAGGCAGGTTGTGCGCGTTTACATACAGCGCATGTATTAGTTGCTGGTTTGGGCGGAGTTGGCGGCTATGCTGCGGAGGCATTGGCACGCTCAGGCGTAGGTGCGTTGACTTTAGTTGATGACGATTTGGTGCAGCATTCTAATCGCAACCGTCAACTGGTCGCGCTCAATTCGACTGTGGGGCGCGCCAAGGTTGAGGTCATGGCCGAGCGCATTGCTGATATTCACCCGGGCTGTGCGGTGACAGCACTCGCGCAGCGAATCAACGCGGAGTCGATACCATCGTTGTTAATACCGCAATATACGGCGGTGGTGGATGCCATCGACAGCCTCACCGCTAAACTCGATTTATTGGCGGCAGCCCATAGCAACGCTGTGCTCGTTGCCAGTAGCATGGGCGCGGGCGGGCGGTCTGATCCAAGTGCGCTGCGCATGGGGGATTTGATGGAATCGCGCAACTGCGGGCTGGCGCGGGCAGTGCGTCAAGGCTTGCGGCGGCGCGGGATCGAGCGTGGAATATTGGCGGTGTGGTCAGAAGAAACCGCGCAGCCGCCAGCCTCTGCGGACAACGGACAGCGCATCCATGGCACGCTGAGTTATTTGCCAGGGCTGTTTGGATTGAGTTTAGCGGGGATGGTGATTCAACGACTGCTGGAAACCCGCTTGCGTTGATGTTTGGCTTGAACCGCGCATTTTTCGCACCTGACACAACTTTTTTCGTCTGCTAAAGTCAAACATCATTTGCAACAAATTAAAGCCCCTCCCCATGTCTATTGTCGCTCGTTTTGCCGCGCTGTTGCTGGCGCTAAATCTGTCGATTGTCGCCGAGGCGGCAGGCCCCAAGGTCATCATAGCCAAGCCACAACAGATGGAGCTGGCTGATCGGGCGGAGGCGCTTGGCACATTGCGTGCGAATGAGTCGGTGACCATCACTGCCAGTGTCACTGAAACCATTGTCGGCCTTCATTTTGATGATGGTCAGTGGGTTGATGCCGGAACGGTATTGGTCGAACTCAACAGCGATGAGGAGCGGGCGCGGCTTGATGAGGTGCGGGTGCGCATTGCCGAGGCGGAGAATCAATACAACCGCGTCAAATCGCTGGTTGACAATCGCTCGGCCTCGCAGTCGCTGCTCGATGAGCGGCTGCGCGATCTCGATATGGCACGCGCTGAGCGGGTGGCAATTGAGGCGCGGCTGGCGCGACGCACCATCAAAGCCCCCTTTGCTGGCGTGTTGGGGCTGCGCAATCTCAGCGTCGGTGCGTTGGTGACCCCTGGAGAACAGATTGTCACGCTGGATGATGATCGGGTGCTCAAGCTCGATTTTGCGGTGCCGAGTTTGTATCTTGCCACCTTAGAACTTGGACAACAGATCGAAACCCGCGCCAGCGCCTTTGGTGATCAGGTGTT
>SKYD01000280.1 GCA_007128075.1 Thiorhodovibrio sp. | reverse complement strand
GCGGGTGGCGATGGTCTCGCCTTTGGCATCGACAGCCTTGATAAACGCCCAAGATTTATCCGCAAAATCAGCCGGCAGTTCGCCCGACATGCGGCGCTCAAACTCCGCCGCTTCAGTGGGATAGGCAGCTTTGTAGGTGCTGAAGCGTTGCTTCCATTCATTTTCACTGTCAGTGCCGCGTGCCTTGGCATCCCAGCCATCATAGATCGCTGCTGGAACCTCAAATGGCGGATGCGACCAGCCGAGTTTCTCGCGGGTCAGGGCGATCTCATTGTCGCCCAGCGGGGCACCGTGACACTCTTCTTTGCCTTGCTTATTCGGCGAGCCATAGCCGATGATGGTTTGACAGCAGATGAGAGTTGGTTTGTCCGTGACCGCTCGTGCTTGCTCAATGGCGATGCGGATTGCCTCGGCATCATGGCCATCGACCTTGGGGATCACATGCCAGCCGTAGGCATCAAAACGCTTGGGCGTGTCATCTAAAAACCAGCCCGGGGTGTCGCCATGACCGCGCACCTCGCCATCAATCGAGATGTTGTTGTCATCATAGAAGGCGATCAGCTTGCCCAGACCCAGCGCACCGGCAAGCGAACAGGCCTCATGTGAGATGCCTTCCATCAAACAGCCATCGCCTAAAAACACATAGGTGTGATGATCAACGATCTCATGGCCAGGCTTGTTAAACTGCGCGGCAAGTGCCTTTTCAGCCAGCGCCATGCCCACAGCGTTGGTGATGCCTTGTCCTAGGGGGCCGGTGGTGGTTTCGACCCCTGGCGTATAGCCATATTCGGGATGCCCGGGGGTTTTGGAGTGCAGTTGGCGGAATTGTTTGAGATCGTTGATGCTCAGGTCATAACCGCTAAGATGCAGCAGCGCATAAATCAGCATCGAACCGTGCCCATTGGAGAGGACAAAGCGATCACGATCTGGCCACTGTGGATTGGCGGGATTGTGCTTTAAGTAATCATTCCACAACACCTCAGCGATGTCAGCCATGCCCATCGGCGCGCCGGGGTGGCCGGACTTGGCTTTTTGTACCGCGTCCATGCTAAGCGCCCGAATGGCGTTCGCGAGTTCTTTGCGTGAGGACATCAGCCCCTCCTGTTGATGAATCAATGATAGTTCGCGGGCGACACTGGCCGCTGCCCGACGCTGAAAGCCAAGCAAACCGGCGCCGGACGCATCACGCGCGTTGGAGCAATCGATAAATGAACTGCTAATATTAAGTATTAAGCTAGGATATAATCAAGCCAAAATCGCATCGACTAGCCCTCGCGCCACTTAATTGAGCACCCGACACTCGGAATTTGTTGCCGTGGCCCCTGTCCAGTCAGCGCCACCTCACGCATACCCTCGAACAGATCACGGCGCACGCCTTCTGGTGCAGTTTCTTTGCGGCTTTCATCTAAGCGACCGCGATATTGTAGCTGTAACTGGGCGTTGTAACCGAAAAAGTCGGGGGTGCAGATGGCACCATAGGCCTTGGCAACCGCTTGGGTCTCATCGAGCAGGTAGGGAAAGGGGAAGGCAAAATCCTTGGCGATCTGGCGCATGTTCTCAAACGAATCTTCAGGATAATCAGTGGGATCATTGGACATGATCGCCACACAGCCAATGCCCAGCTCGGTGAGTTCATTGGCATCGCGCACCAGTCGCTCGCGGATCGCCTGCACATAGGGGCAATGATTGCAGATAAACATCACCAACAGCCCCTTGGAGCCAGCACAGTCATCGCGTGTCCACTGCCGCCCATCGACCCCGGGCAGGGAGAAATCTGGCGCAGGTTGACCAAAATCGCAAACGGGTGTTTCCAAAGAAACCATTGAGATGCCTCCTAAATCAGCATAATGAAGCGGGGTTTAGATTTTAAGTATATCATAGTCTCGCCGATGCGGCAGGCGATCAGCAATTCCCGCTATCTGAGAGCAACCGTGCCCAATGATCGCAATTCTCTTTTGATTTTTTTATAGCGCACAGAAAACCCTCTGCGTGCAAAAGCAGCCATCTCTATTTTTTGCACAGTGAGCATCTTAATAATGTTATGATTATACTATTTTTTTAGATTGAGCGGGAATTGCTGTCTAAACACCGCCGATTTCCACCTAACAGTATTCAGCCAAAACCCCGATGCACTATCAAGATTTACGCGATTTTATTGCCCAATTAGAACAGCGCGGTGAGCTAAAGCGCATCGCGTTGGAGGTTGATCCCTATCTGGAGATCACCGAGATCTGTGATCGCACCTTACGCGCTGGTGGGCCGGCGCTGCTGTTTGAGCATCCCAAAGGCTCATCAATCCCGTTGCTGGGCAATCTGTTTGGCACCCCAGAGCGCGTTGCCCTGGGTATGGGCGAGGATTCGACCGCCGCCCTGCGCGAGGTTGGCAAGCTGTTGGCATTTCTCAAGCAGCCCGATCCGCCCAAGGGGGTCAAAGCGGCTTGGCAACAAATGCCGATTTTCAAAAAAGTGTTGGATATGGCACCCCGAGTGCGCACCAGCCCGCCCTGTCAACAACAGGTGTTTGAGGGCGCGGAGGTCGATCTGGGGCGTTATCCGATTCAGCATTGCTGGCCTGGGGATGCCGCACCGCTGATCACCTGGGGGCTGACCATCACCCGTGGCCCGCGCCAAGCACGGCAGAATCTGGGCATTTATCGGCTGCAAGTGCTGGGGCGCAATCGGGTCATCATGCGCTGGCTGGCGCATCGTGGCGGCGCGCTCGATTACCGCGATTGGCGCACTGCGCATCCTGATCAGCCGTTTCCAATCAGCGTCGCGCTGGGTGCAGATCCGGCAACCATTCTGGCAGCAGTCACTCCAGTTCCGGATAGCCTGTCTGAATATGCGTTTGCCGGACTGCTGCGCGGGCGGCGCACCGAGGTCGCGCAATCGCTGGGCAATGAGTTACAGGTGCCGGCGAGTGCCGAGATTATTTTGGAAGGGCATCTTTATCCAGGCGATGAGGCACCTGAAGGTCCCTTTGGCGACCACACGGGCTATTATAATGAGGTGGATCGTTTTCCGGTATTGACCATTGAGCGCATCACCCAGCGTCATCAGCCAATTTATCACAGCACCTACACCGGTCGCCCGCCGGATGAGCCAGCGATTTTAGGGGTGGCACTCAACGAGGTGTTTGTGCCAATTCTGCAAAAGCAGTTTCCAGAAATTGTCGATTTTTATCTGC
>SKYD01000103.1 GCA_007128075.1 Thiorhodovibrio sp. | reverse complement strand
TGTCGCTTGCGGCATCGCCAACCGCTGCATGAGTGCACCATTATCGAGTACGATAGCCAGACTTGTCAGGTGCGCAGCGCCCAGCCGCAGCGTGCCGTCACCCCGGGACAATCGGCGGTGTTTTATCAGGGTGATGAGTGTCTGGGCGGGGCGATCATTACCCAAGCGTGCTAAATGGCGGTGCCGACAGCGAATTTTTAGTATTAGGAATTGTTATGGAATACAGCGATCAAGAGCGTCTCATTGCCTTGGCGGGGCTGCATCAAACAGCTTTTTGTGTGCAAAAAATAGCCCAGCATGGCGAGGTGGATGCAGAGATTTTCGAGCCTTGCGTCTACAGTATTTTTCAGCTTGATGCACCTAGCGTCGCAGCGGTTTACGGGACACCAAGCGCGGTCATTCCTGGTGCCCGCAAAATGATTACTCAGATCACTGGCCAGCCCGAGCGCGATCTCGACATCACGCGCTATGTGGTTACGCTGTTGCGGCATGAGCGGTTGCTGGCCAGCCATGCCGAGACACTCGATGACATTCGCAACGCGATTGAGATTGTCGCCCTCAAGCGTCAATCCCGTCCTCTGCTCGACAACGAGGTGATTTTTAATCTTGCCACCATTTATAGCGAGCACATCAGCCATCTCGAGCCGCGGATTTTGGTGCGCGGCAACCCGCAGCATCTAAAAAATATCGACCATCAACACAGCATTCGCACTCTGCTGCTGGCGGGGATTCGCTCGGCAATGCTGTGGCGACAAATCGGCGGCCGGCGGCGGCACCTGATATTTGGACGCAAGCGGTTGTTAGAACATGCGTTTCTCTATCTAAATTCCTACAGCGAACCTGAGACAGCTTAAAGCTTAAGCTGGCGACCTTTCGCAATTGCTACAAATGTTCTATGCTTAACTTAAACAGGATAAAAAATTTATCTGCGGTGCGCACCGCGCCGCCTTATTGCAACGGGGGAAACAGTCATGGATATCAATGCAACTGAAAACATTCTTGCAACTAACATGGGGCTTGCTGGAAGTAGAGCGACTGCGGGCGCGGGATCAGATGGAATGGCTGATCTGCTGCGTGCCGACTCCGCCGCCGAGAACACCCGTATCCAAATTTCTCAGCAATCTGAGCAGATCAACGAGTTGTATAATGCGGTTCAAGCCACTGGCAATGACGCGGCATTGGCTGGATTGCGCGATTTTTTCACCACTGCCGCCTCGCAGTTTGACCAAACGGCAGTCAACAACCTCACCCAAATGGGGAATGCGGCATTTGCCGACAATCGCGGTGAATTTGTCACCGACCTGTTTGCTAATTACAACGCATTAACTGACACAGCAGAAGGCGCGAACCTCGCCTACAACATGGTCTCTGAGGCAGGTGCCACCTTTGGTGACCTTGGGCTGGGGGCAGCAGAATCCTTTAGCAACGCCGCTGATGCGATTCTACGCGCTGAAATGCCGGAGGGCAGTGCTTTAGGTCATCGTGAGGTGCTGCAAAACTTTACCAACACTTGGCGTGATGCACGCACCACAGATGCTGAGGATGCTGAGCGTCAGAACCAGCTCAACGCGCTATCTCAAGGCGTGCTAGATGGCAATGATACTGTCGAGATCGACGATTTTATCAGCAACTTTAGCCCATCATCGTCCTAATCCTCGCGATTCCGTGCGGCGAGTGCAGCGCGATAGAGCACATTGCGCGCCCCGCCGCTGATGCGGGCAGCCAGGTCAGCGACCTGGCGCACCGGCAGTTGTTCTGCTAATAAAATCTCCAGCACCCGCTGCTGCTCGGCAGAAAGCGCGTCATCCACCTTATCCGCGCCAGCAATCAACACCACCAGCTCACCCAAACACTGCTCTGGCTCTGCTGCCAACTGCGTGGCGAGAGCCGCGAGTGTGCCATCGAGAAAGGTCTCAAAGCGTTTGGTCAACTCACGCGCCACCACGGCGCGGCGGGTCGCGCCAAGGGTTGCAGCACAATCATCCAACATGGCAAGAATCCGCCGCCCACTTTCATAAAAAATCAGCGTCCCTGGCTCCTGACTGACACTCTCAAGCAAACTCTGGCGTTTTGCCGCAGTGCGGGGCGCAAAGCCGAGAAATAAAAAGCGATCACTGGCAAGGCCTGCGGCAGATAATGCACAGATCAACGCACTTGGCCCCGGAATCGGCACAACAGTGATCCCCTGCGCCCGCGCCGCCCGCACCAGCGGAAACCCGGGATCGCTAATCAGCGGTGTACCCGCATCGCTAATCAACGCCAGCGATTGACCGCCCCTCAATTGCTGCACCAGCGACTCACAGCTCTGCGTTTCATTGTGCTCATGGTGCGAGCGCAGCGGCGTGGTGACTCCCAAATGATCGAGCAATCGCCGACTGTGGCGGGTGTCCTCGCACAAAATCACATCCACGGTGGCAAGCACCTCACGAGCGCGAGCACTGATGTCGGCAAGATTGCCGATGGGGGTTGCCACTATATAGAGCAAGCCTGATGGGTTAGGCACGATGAAGCCAGTAATTCCCGCTCAATCTAAAAAGATAGTATAATCATAACATTATTAAGATGCCTACTGTGCAAAAAATGCCTAAATATCAAGTCCCGCAAGATTGTACGACCGTTTAACAAACAACGCCGCGATCACTAATCATTTACAGCGATTTGCACCAACGCTAAAATCGACACAACATATCCACCACTGACAACGGCAGTCCCATGTCCAATTCATTCTCCTGGCGCTCTTGGCTGTTTGCTGGTCTGGCTAGCTTCACCCCACTGGAGGCACTGTGTGCCCAGATCATCACCGATGGCAGCGTCGGCCCGCAAGCAACTCTCAGCGGCCCCGACATGACCATCGGCGCGGATCTGGGCAGTCAGCGCGGGAACAACCTGTTCCACAGCTTCCAGCAGTTTGACATCCCCGCCCAACACATCGCCACTTTCACTGGCCCGGACACTGTGCAAGCTGTCATCGGGCGGGTGACTGGCGGCAACACATCACGGATCGATGGCACCTTGCGCTCGCAGGTCGGACGGGCGGATGTTTATCTCATCAACCCCGCCGGAGTGGTCATGGGCTCCAATGCTCAGGTTGATGTCCCCGCCGCGCTGCATGTCAGCACTGCCGATGAGTTGCGCTTTCGTGATGGAGCAGTCTACAGCGCCCGCGATCCATCGGGCAGTACGCTGACGATGGCAGCCCCAGAAGCCTTTGGCTTTCTAAG
>SKYD01000029.1 GCA_007128075.1 Thiorhodovibrio sp. | reverse complement strand
CTTTCATATTGAGTACGGTTTCTGACAAAGACCCATCTGCTAAGTTGTTGTTTTATAGTTTGGCTAGCGTACTCAAATTGACCGTTTCCCGTCATGTGCGAGAAACTGATAGTTGGTAAGAGGGTGCAAATATGCCGTTTATTGGTGTTTTGCCTGAGCGTATTTCGTTGTTCCAGCCTCAGCCACGGCGGGCGGTGGCGGTTAATGATGCTGCTGCCTGGCGACTGAATCCTGCGTATCGGCAAGTTTATAACAAGCTTGATCTGGCGCTGGCGGCAAGATTAACGGCAGCACCTTGTGGGGTCGCACCCGGTGAGTTCGGTATCGCTGCGCAGTCGCCATTGTTTGTCAAACCTATCATTAACCTGTTTGGCACTGCATTAGGCGCACAAAAAGTGTCATCCGCTGAGGTCCCGCCGACACCAGGCAGCTTTTGGTGCGAATGCCTTAATGGCGAACACAGTAGTAGCGACTGTCTGGTTGAAAATGGCGAACCGCGCTGGTTTGCGCACACGCTCGCCTCAACAGAAAAAGATGCCGAGCGTCCGCTGTATTGGTCGATTGGTGTTGCGCGCCCTGATTTGGAGCCAATTCTGACCACGATCATCCACCGTCATCTGGCGGGTTACACTGGATTGTGCAATATTGAGCTGATTGGTGGTCAGCCAATCGAGCTGCATTTGCGTGGTTCCAATGGCTTTTTCGATTTTTATGGCACTGAATTTCTGCCAAGTTGGGTGGCATTGGTCGATGGCGAGCCGTTTACACCGCCGCCGCCAATACCAGGCGGTTATGTGTTGTCGCTATTTGGGCATGGAACACTAAAAAAAGAATTTGTTGCTCAAAACATACCCCAAGGTGTTAAAGTGCAGATCGATCAGCACACCCCAGGTCGAATCGCTATCCTGCGTTGCACCGAGCTGGAAGCAGGGCGACAGGTGTTATCGTGGCTTGTTCGTCACATAGACACTGTATAATTGACCATTAATCATCAACAATATCAATGCACTATGCACCAAGACTCGCCCTACAATCTCGGCCTCATGGCACTGCAACGCAACGATCCCGCAGCGGCGGTGCCGCATTTTAAGGCGGCGCTGGTTGCTGATCCCGACAATCCGCGACCTTGGCTTGGCCTGACGCAAACTCTTTTTGTGTTGGGTGAGCTTGAGGAAGTGCGGCATTGGCTGATGATGGCCAACGCCCGCCGCATCAGCCACCCTGATCTCAGCACGCTCAATAACCTGTTGCCAAAGCCGCGCACCGCACCCAATGCCAATGAACTCAAGACCTTAAAACAACAGCTTGCCGCTGGGCAGTTGGATCAAGCACAGCAGACGCTGTATGCGTGGATGGAACAATATCCCAGCGATGCAGGCACCTTGCGATTGTTGGGTTTGCTACTAATCGACACTGGCCGCCACCAAGAGGCACTAGCTGTGTTGCAGGATGCCTTGGCACTTCAGCCTGGCAATGCCGATACATTGGTGTATCTGGGGATGGTGCTGCATCAACAGGCGCGTTATTCAGAAGCACTGCAACACTATCATCAGGCACTTGCTATTTCACCCAACCATGGGCTGGCACCGGCGCATCTTGCCAGTACCTTGCAGCAGTTGGGGCGGCTTGAGCAGGCACAGAACTACAGCATTCAGGCACAGCGTGAGTTACCCGACCATCCGCTCACCTGGCTGACCAGTGGTGATATTGCCAACGAGTTGGGGAATTTTGACAGCGCGTGGGCGCATTACAGCCGCGCCCAACAGCTTGCGCCGCAGGATGTGATTTCACTTTGTCGGTTGGGACGAGGATGGACGACCCTGGGTGCGTTGGATCAGGCGCGGCAATGTTACGATCAGGCGTTGGCGCGCTATCCCGATGCCTTCAGCGCCCATCTTGGGCGGCAAGAGCTAGCCCGCGCCACCGCAGATGATCCAGCCTTTGCCTATTTTGAGCGCAATGCCACTGCGCCGCACTATTCCACCGAACGGCGGCTAGCGGCGCACTTTATGCTGGGAAAAATGTATGACGACATTGCCGACTATGATCGCGCCTTTACTCATTTAGACCAGGGACATCAGCTACGCCGCCAACATCATCAGCACCACTATCAGGCTGCCAAAGAGCAGGCATTGCTGGCGTTTTATCAACAACTCGATGCCGAATTTTTTGCCAGCCGCCGCGCTTGGGGGCATCCCGATCAGCGGATGATCTTCGTTGTTGGTTTTCCGCGCTCTGGCACCAGTCTTGTCGAGCAGATTTTAGCCAGCCATTCGCAGGTCTATGGCGCTGGCGAGTTACTCAAAATTCACGAACTCGCCGAACATTGTATCCAAAAAACCAGTGATTTGCGCTATGTGGTGCAACAACTCAACGCAGTGCAAAACCAACATCTGGCTGAAGATTATCTGGCACAAATCCGTATCCGTGCCGGTGATGCGCCACGAGTGGTCGATAAAATGCCACAGAATTTTGACTATCTGTGGCTGATCGCGCTGTTATTTCCCAAGGCAACGATTGTCCACTGTCGGCGTTCGCCGTTGGATACCTGTGTTTCCTGCTTTCGCCACAACTTTCGTGACGGCCATGCCTACAGCGATGATCTGTGTTGGCTCGGTGCGTATTACAGTCGCTATGTGCAATTGATGCAGCATTGGCACTCGGTGCTCCCCGTCCCGATCTATGACATTGTTTATGAACAACTTGTCCAAGACCCCGAACGCGAGATCGCCCAACTGCTCGATCACTGCGGGCTGGAGTTTGAGGATGCTTGTCTCAACTTTCACCGCACCCAGCGCATTACTCGCACTGCCAGTGTGTTGCAAGTTCGCAACCCGATGTATACGCGCTCCATCGGCCATTGGCGGAACTATGCAGCGCATTTGCAGCCGCTAATTAAGCACCTACCGCCCGTTGATGTTACTTCTCAATAACTAAATTCACACTATAAGTGAACGATAGCCCATTGGCGCACAATATCGGGTCGCTTATTAGGCTGATTTTGCTGCAATATGTGGATCTACATCGCGGTCGGCGAGTGATTCAGGCAAGAATTGCAGCACACGAATACCGACGGCGGTGATAAATAACGCAACCGCTGTCCCTCCCAGCCCTAGCAACAGTTCAGGGATGCTTGGCGCATAAGAGGCAACACGGCCGCCAACATCTCCAGCGGCACCAAATTCAAGCACCCGGTGACCAGGGAACATCTCCAGCGGATAGGCTTGGCTGCCGATGATGATGACATACATTGCCGCCAGTCCACCAAAAATGATCAGCCCGCAGGCTGCGGAAACCCAGTCGCGGTCTTTGCTTAGCTCAGGATGATAGAGAATCCCCAGCGGGGCCAGACTGCCGAGCACAATCCAGCCCAGCCAGAACACCAGGGTATAGGTGCCACCGCCAAGCAGCAAAAAGTGCTCAAAGGCATCGTATTTTGCTCCGTAGAGCTTGGTTAGATGATACACCAGGGTGAAATATAGAATGCCCGCAATAAACAGCGCGAGTAGATTTTTTAGGCGGCGCAAGATCAACGGTCCAATTGGGCGACCGTCGGCAGTACAACTATAAATTAGCACCAACATATACACTGCCAATCCGTAGGCAAAGGACATCACCACAAACATCGGTGCTAAGATGGCGGTGTCATAGGCTTGGCGACCGACCAGAAAACCAAAGATCGAGCCAGTTCCTGTGGTGAGCGCCAAACGCCACAGAAAAGCAAACATGCCAATTGGGCGGTTAAAGGGCTGACCTTTACGATCTGCCATCGTCCACAGATAACCGATCACAAGAGCCAAAAAGCCAGTGTATAAGAAAATATTCCAAGAAAAGATCGAGCTAAAATTATAGGTGGTCAGTGCCACAATCAGTCGCTCAGGGCGACCCAAATCAAGCACCAGCACCAGCAATCCGCCGACTAATAATGCCGCTGCCAATAGCCCCGACAACCGTCCGAGCGGTTTATAAACCGTGCGGTTAAAGACTGTGCCGATTGAGGCGACATTCAGCGCCCCCGAGGCGGCAATGATCAAAAACACGGCAAAGATGTGGGGGGTGCCCCAAACGACTGAGTTTGACATCCCCGTGACCCAGTGGCCATGATGCTCCATATAGAGCGCGGCAAGCCCGCCAATGGCGATGACACCGCCCAGAATCGCCAACAGACCCCAGTAGCGTTCTGGCTCAATCAGCCATTCACGATAGACGATGCGCTTCATATCAACTGACTCCTGATGCGTTAAAGGCCGGCGTAACGCACGCCAGTGTTGAGCTTGAGATCTTCACGAATCTGGCGATTTTTGGTCGCTTTTAGTGCTTGACGCAGTTTGCCGTTCGCATGATTGAGATCGCCAAAGGTGATGGCTTGATGCCCAGTTTGCGCACAAGCCTCAGCACAAGCAGTGTTATTCTCACCATGATCAAGCCGATGAGCGCACAGATTGCAGCTTTCAACACAGCCTTTGCCGCGCGGGGCGCGGGTGAATTTATGCTCGACTGGCTCGTGGATAAAGGAGCGAGCTTTGTAAGGGCAGGCCATCATGCAGTAGCGGCAGCCGATGCAGATGTGCCGATCAACCATGACGATGCCATCGGCGCGCTTAAATGATGCACCTGTTGGGCAAACATCAACACAAGGTGGCTTTTCGCAATGCTGGCACATCAGCGGAAGCTGGGTAATCTGACCGCTTAGGTTGTCTTGCAGCCGAACCTTGCGAATCCATGTCGAGCGTTGATCATCCCACTTCTGCTGCGAGAGACCATGGGGTCGTTCTTGTAGATTAAGGCCGTTTTCTAGCTCACAGGCATCAACACAAGCGGTGCAGCCGTCAGCACATTTGCTAGTATCAATCAGCATCCCCCAACGATGTTCCGCAGTGACTGGGGTTTTGCGTCCCTCAGCGGAGACTATCGTTGACGAAAAGCCAACGGTGGCAGCGGCTCCAACAGCAGCCGCACCCAATAGGGCGCGCCGTCCCTGATCAATGGTGTCGTGGTCTTGTTTCATGGTGTGACGCGACCTCGCGGCAGATGCAGATCGAGTAAATTCATCATCCAATTGGCTTCAGGTGCAGTCGGCTCTGGCTCTTGATTCCACGCCTCGCCCTTGGGGACTGTGGCATGACAATCAAAGCAATTGAGCTTGATCGCTGCATAATGGTGACAGGCCTGACAAAACTGACCTGGTGCGGCAACGGGGATCGGCTCCCCGCTGGCATCATGTCCGGCATGACAATCAACACAACCAGACATGCTGTGTTTGGTGCCGCGAATACCGCCATACACAGTCGTGTCACGCTGATGGCGAATCAGATCCATGTGATAACGGCGCATCGCCTCGGTTGGCTCCACGCAACGATCTAGTTGTGCTGCTTTGGAGGTGGGCACCACAAAGCCGCCGATGGCCTCGGCTTGGGCCAATGTTCCATAGAGCAGAGGCATCAGCATCAAACTGACAATGCCCCAGGTCACAACAGCTTTAGCCATCAACGCCCCCTGATTACTCGCCTAAGCCCATTTTAATGTACCCGGTTGGGCACACATCGGCACAGATGTGACAGCCGATGCACTTGGCATAATCGGTATCGACATAGCGCCCGGTGGTGTTCTCGCCTTTTTTGACACGGAACACAGCATCTTGTGGGCAATAAATTACACAGTTATCACACTCAAAACACATGCCGCAGCTCATGCAGCGTTTGGCCTCGGCTATCGCCTGTTCTTCGCTATAACCGATCACCCGTTCTTTGAAATGCCCCAACACCTCATCTGAGGTCGGCACTTCTTCTTTGCGTAGCTGTCGTGCATCGTAGCCAAAGTGCCCTAGATAAAGCTCATCATGTGGGATAACCTCCGCAGTGGAGCGATCTTCATAGTTATGCACCGCATAATTGGCATCAGAGGTGCCGCGCAGATCGCCGCGCTCGGCAATATGAAAATCTTCGGGCGCCAGCTTGGCTTCGGTCATCTTGGCAAGCAGATTAAAGTGATGCACATCAACTTTCGGTCGCCGTTTGGGTTCGGCTTGTTTGAGATAATCATCAATTGATTCTGCTGCGACCCATGCTTGACCAATCGCGGTGGTGAGCAGATGCGGACGAATGATATCACCAGCAACAAAATGCCCAGGCTTATCTGGCACCTGATAATATTTGTCGGCGTTCATCAGCCCACGGCCATTATCGAGCACTTCTAATCCGCTCAGATCGCCACCCTGACCAATCGCCGAGACGATTAAATCGGCTTCTAAAATACGCTCGGTGCCGCTGATTGGCGTTGGGCGACCATCGTCCATGGTGCAGTTGGCGATTTTTAGCCCCGTCGCGCGTCCTTGGTCATTTTTGAGGACCTCGATAGGCATCACACCATCGAGAACGGTGACTCCTTCGTGCAGCGCATCATGGACTTCGTGTTCTGAAGCGGTCATTTTGTCGCGGGTGAACAGCGAGGTCAGCGTCACCTGCGCGCCCTGGGCAGCAGCAGTCAGTGCTGAATCGTGGGCAATATAGCCATCGTGAATCACGGTTTCAGGCAAATCACTGTGGTTGTCTTTGTTGATATGCCCTAAGCGGCGAGCGACCGAGACCACATCAATTGAGGTATCGCCACCGCCAACGCAGACCACTTTCTCGGCGGTGATTTTCATCCGCCCTTCGTTAAAGGCTTTAAGAAACGCCACACCAGAGACACAGTTTGGCGTGTCTTTCCAGCCAGGCACCGGCAGTCCCCGCCCCATCTGACAGCCAATCGCCCACAACACGGCATCATAGTCTTGCTCAAGCTGTTCGATGGTGATGTCAATGCCGACTTTGGTGTTCAAGCGCACTTCAATCTGTCCAAGTGCGAGGATGCGGTTGATCTCGGCATCCAGCGCGTCACGCGGCACCCGATAGCCTGGAATGCCAAAGCGGAACATCCCGCCGAGGTCACTGTTGGCCTCAAAGATGGTGCAGGCGTGACCCTTGCGGCGCAGTTGATAGGCGCCAGCCAATCCAGCCGGTCCGCCGCCGATGATTGCGATGCGTTTACCCGTATCCGCTGGTGCGGGATCGAATTGAAAATTCTGAGCAATTGCAGTGTCACCAATGAATTGCTCAACCGCATTGATGCCAACAAAGTCTTCGACCTCGTTGCGATTGCAGCCGTCTTGACAGGGCGCCGGACACACCCGCCCCATCATCGACGGGAAGGGGTTGGCATCCGTCGAGCGACGAAACGCATATTCTTGCCAGCTCATGCCAGCAGGTGGCTGCTCCAGTCCGCGAACAATTTGCAGCCAACCACGAATGTCCTCACCCGAGGGACAACTGCCCTGACAGGGTGGGGTTTTGTGGACATAAGTGGGGCATTTGTGCGAAGTATCCTGAACAAAAATCTTTTCGGTCAGGTTTTCCCAAATGTAGTCGCCATCCTCGAACCGGCGCCAGGAAAGCTTGGTCATTTCGTCGCTGGAAGTCGCCATGCGGTTTTTACTCCTCATCAGGGAACAACGCGCTTGCCTGATTGGCTCGTGCGTCTGTTGAATTATTCGTCGTCATCCTGGCCGGTGAGAATAATGGCATTGGAGACTAATTGATGCACGCTGACGATCTGATCCATGTCCATGCCATAATAAGGCAACACCTTGGTAAACTGACTTTTACAGATCGCACAGATCGCCGCCATGTGGGTGACACCTTTCTCCTTCATCACATTATTCAGTGCCTCCAGCCGTGGCTGCGCACCTTTCACCCGCACCTCCATCAGATCATCAGTGAGCAGCCCACCGCCACCACCGCAACAGAAGGTGCGATCACGAATCGTTTCCTCACCCATATCATAAAAATGATTGCAGGTGGCGCGAATAATGGCGCGTGGAATCTCAAATTGACCGCCTGGCTTATCACCCATCCGTGAAGCACGCGCCACATTACAGGAGTCGTGATAGGTCAGCACCTTGTCGTCGTTTTGTGATTTATCAAAGCGCAGCTTGCCCTGCTGAATCAGCGAATAGGTAAACTCGCAGATGTGCTGCGGCACTGGATAGCGTGGGTCAAGAAAGTCCCACGGGCCGACCAGCGTATTTAAAAAACTGTAGGCAACGCGCCACGCATGGCCGCATTCGCCAAACACAATCCGCTTGACTTTGAGCTTGATCGCTGCCTCACGAATCCGCAGCGCCACCCGCCGCATATTCTCATAGGAGCCGATGAACATGCCGAAATTGGCAGCCTCAGAAGCATGCGTGCTCAGTGTCCAGCTAACGCCCGCTTCGTGAAAGACCTTGCCATAGCCGATCAGCCCGTCAACATGTGGCTCGGCAAAGAAATCTGCCGATGGCGTGACCAAAAGAATTTCAGCACCTTCCTGATCCAGCGGATATTTCACCTCAACGCCGGTATCGTCGAGTACATCTTCTTCAAGCCCTTCCAGCGTATCTTGTAACGCCGGGCCAGGCAGCCCTAAATTGTTGCCGATTTTATAAACTTTGCCGATGATTTCATTGCAGTATTTCTGCCCAACACCGATGCTGTCCATGATCTCGCGAGCGGCCATGGAGATTTCAGCAGTGTCGATGCCATAAGGACAAAACACTGAACAGCGACGACATTGAGAACACTGATGGTAATAGCTATACCAGTCGTCTAAGACTTCTTCGGTGAGGTTTTCAGCGCCAACTAACTGCGGAAAGAGTCGCCCGGCGAGAGTGAAATAACGCCGATAAACCTTGCGCAGCAGATCCTGACGCGCCACCGGCATATTTTTGGGGTCTTTGGTGCCCAGATAATAATGACACTTATCGGTACAGGCACCGCATTTAACGCAAGAATCAAGATACACGCGCAACGAGCGATAGCGACCGAGCAGATCGCCCATTTTCGCCAAGGCTTGTTTTTGCCAGTCGGGCGCTAATTCGCCAGGAAAGCCCAGCGCCTCTTGAAACTCTGGCTTGGACTTAAACGGGCTGGAGTGCTGCATCGAGCCAGGCTGAATGACTGGAATCTCGGCATACTCTTTTAGTTCAGGAACTGCAAAATCGGCCTTGGCCATGGTCTAAATTCTCCCAACGAAGCTGGTGCGCATTATTTTTGTTCGAAACGACGCGCCCAAGGGGCCAGATGCCGCTGCTCACGCGGATTATCGACCTGATTGCGCGTGGGGCTAAAAAACAGTCCCTGCGCGTGCAAAAGTTTGCTGTATGGAAAAATAATCATTAGGGCTGCGATCAGCAACAGATGCAGCAATAACAGAGGGTCTGCTGGGAGCGGATTGATCTGAAAATGATACAGCCCCTGAAAAAATTCTTTAACCCGAATAATATCGGTGTGCATCACAAAGCGCATCAGCAGTCCGCTACAGCCGATAAGAATCAATAATCCTAAAATTAAATGGTCTGACAACGCGGTGACATAACGCACCCGATCCACTGCAAAGCGACGCACCCATAACCCAGCCAAGCCAACGATCATCGCCATGCCGCCATAAATGCCAAAGGGCTGGATCATTTGTAAAGGCACGGGCACAGGATTTAAAAAATAGCGTAAATGCCGCAGCGTGACCATAAACAGACCGAAATGAAAGATCCACCCGAAAATCCATGTCCACTTATTGCCGCGAAACAGACTCTCGAAAAACACCACTTCACGGGCAATGCGCAACACCACACCGCGATTGGTTGTCGGTGCCGGCGTGGTGGGAATTTTTAGCGGTGCTGGGGTGCGCACATATTGCACAATCTTGTTCGCTAACCCCGCCACCAGCACCAAGGTGGCAAAATAGAACAAATAAGCGTAAACATCCGAGATAAACGACATGTTCCCGCGACCTCAGTGGAGTCATGAATTGAACCGTGGAGGCTGTCACCTCCACAGAAACAGTCAGCGCGTGTTTAGACGCAGCCAGTCGGCTTGGGCAGCCCGGCATAACGGCAAGCCTGCTTGGCAGGCCCATAGGGGAACAGCCCATAAAGATATTTGCTGTTGCCCTTGTCTTTGCCGAATTTTTTGCCGACGGCCTTGGTGAGCACGCGCACCGCTGGAGCAATCTGATACTCCTCATAGTATTCGCGCAGATAGTTAATGATGTCCCAGTGTTCGTCGGTGAGGGTGAGATCGTCCTCTTTCGACATCACATCAGCAACCCCTGGCTCCCAGTCGTTAATGTTGGCCAGATAGCCTTCTTCATCGACTTCCAATGATTTTCCGTTGACTTCGATTGGCATAATGAATCTCCTGTGTTAAAAAATGATCTTGACGCTTACAACCAAGCCTGAACCTTGCTGTATTCTGTCGCTAGATCGACAAAGCCAGCATAGTCAGCCACAATCTCGATCCCCTCGATCAGGCGATCTGGGGCAAATCCACGCGCCCGCACATCGGGTTCGAGTGCAAATACTTTCACCGATTGAAGTGCTGCGGCAACAGTGTCAGCGACTGCCGAGCCGCGCAGCGCACCATAGATGCCATCCTCGAACAACAACACTGCTGACCCTGCGGTCGCGTGTGCCAAACAGGCGGCTAAGGCGGTTTTTTCAAATGGTGATTTGTTGACCGTATGCAGTGTTGGCATCACAACCCCCTAGAAACTAAAGACGACATCAGCGGCATCCATCAACGCTGCCATTTCAGCCCGTGAGACAACGGTGATCGAGTCTTTTTCTGCCCAATCCTCGTCCTCATCTTCCCAGGTGAGATGCTGCAAATCATCCAGCGTCAACCCGCGTTCAGTCAGCGATTCTTGCTCGACATAGACTTTTTTAATGTCATAATCGCCAAGCGCGGCATAGGTGGGCGAAAAGTTTTTCATCCCGATGCCGGTGGTGTCCTGATTTTTAGTGAGCTGATAAACACCGTCCTCGACAAAGGCCAGGCTCACATCCTGATCAAAGGCGGCACCAATCAGCACCACCTCTAACGATTCCCAAGCGTAAATTGTGCCGTAAGGCGCTTTGCGATTGAGATAGAAAAATTGTTTGGTTTCCGCCATGCTGCTGCTCCTTAGAAATCAGTCGCCAAAGACCATGAGCCGATCAGCCTGAATGGCTGCCTCGACCAGTTGCCCGAGGCCAGAGATGCGAAATTTCGGATGGAGATTGGTGGCATCCTTGCCGTTGCGCTTCGCCTCACCATCATCGACCAGCCCGCGCCGTTGGGCAGCAGCCACACAGACCACCAGATCGAGGTCGTATTGTTCAGCCAGTTCAGCCCAGCGATTGACGATATGGCGATCATCTTGCGGCGGCGTGGTGAGCCGCGTCGAATTATGCACGCCATCATGGTAAAAGAACACACGAAATATCTCATGCCCCTTCTCCAGCGCCGCCTTGGTGAAAAAATAAGCGGAATCGGAGGCCTGATGCTGGTAAGGTCCTTCGTTGATCTGAATTGCGAACTTCATTTACACCCTCGTCACTGGTGGATGTCCGTGTTTTAGAAGCGGATATAAGAAGAGCTGTTAAAGCTCGCCCGTGCTCCACGCCAGGTATCAATGTGATACTTGGTGAACGGCAGCTCGACTTCTTCAAAGAAGCGAGGCCAGCCGATGCGCTCGATCCATTCGTTGATCCGCTCCCAATCGCGCGCGCCTTCCTTATAGGCTTTGAGGATGCGCTTGACGATAGCCGTCGCTTCTGGCCAGCGGGGCGGATTGTTGGGAATCCCGGCGGCAACCAGCTTTTGGAAGGTGGGCTTGCCACGGGCGTTGGAGTGATTGCCCCCCACCCAGATTGCTAGCTTGGTGTGTTCAGCGTCATTGATCTGCATCGGCGGACAAGGCGGATAACAGGCACCGCAGCAGATACACTTGCGCTCATCGACCTCAAGCGAGGGCTTGCCATTAACCATCGCTGGCCGAATCGCTGCCACTGGACAGCGTGCGACCACTGAAGGGCGTTCACAGACATTAGCAACCAGATCGTGATTGATCTTTGGTGGCTTGGTGTGCTGAACATTGATGGCGATATCGCCCTGACCACCGCAGTTGATCTGACAGCATGAGGTGGTGATATGCACGCGGTTGGGCAT
>SKYD01000069.1 GCA_007128075.1 Thiorhodovibrio sp. | reverse complement strand
CTGAGTTGCCAGAGTCGGCGTTATTTGCCGAATTTGTCGCCGCTGGCGAGTCGATTGCTGTTGCCTATGAGCAACGCGAATTTGGCCGTGCGATGCGCGAGGTCATGGCGCTGGCGGATCGCGCCAATCGCTACATTGACGATCAAGCCCCCTGGGTGGTCGCCAAACAGCCCGACCGCGAGGCGGATTTGCAGGCGATCTGCACCCAGGGGCTGAATCTGTTTCGGCTGTTGATCGGCTGGTTGCGTCCAGTACTGCCCGGAACTGCGCAAGCCGCTGAGGACTTTTTGCAGATTCCGCCATTGACCTGGGCAGACCTGAGCACGCCCCTGCTGGCGCATCAACTCAAGCCATTTAAGCCCTTGATGCAGCGAATTGACCGCGCTCAGATCGAGGCGATGTTGGCAGTGAAATAACCAATTTTTGATTAACCTATGCTTGATGTCTTGCAGTTAAGTTGTCGCCGTGGCGAGCGGTTGTTGTTTGATGATCTGAGCTTCCAGTTAGACACTGGGACCTTGCTGCATGTGCGCGGCTGCAATGGCAGTGGCAAAACCACGCTGTTGCGCGCCCTGTGCGGGCTGTTGCGCACCGATCAGGGCGAGATTCGCTGGCGCGGGCAGACCTTGCAGTCGCTTGCCGAGGATTATTATCAGGATGTGCTGTATTTTGGTCATCTTAATGGACTCAAAGGCGACCTAACCGCTGTTGAAAATCTGCGGGTTGCCGCCCGCCTGGCAGGATACCGCTGTGGCACTGGCGCGATTGACCAAGCACTGGCGCGCATTGGTCTCGGCGGCTATGGTGACCTGCCGTGTCGGATGCTCTCGCAAGGACAAAAAAAGCGGGTGGCGCTGGCGCGGCTGCTGTTGACCAACGCCCCGTTGTGGATTCTCGACGAACCTTTTACTGCGCTCGATGTCGATGCCGTGGCTTGGCTGCAAGATCATCTGGCAGCCCATGTCAGTGCTGGTGGATTGGTGGTGCTCACCACCCATCAAGAGGTGGCGTTGACTTCGGGGCAGATTCAGCGTGTGGATTTAGACAATCAGAAAACAGCATCAATGAAAACTCCATGTTAACAGTTGTCTGGTGCATTTTAGAGCGCGACCTCAAGCTCGCGCTGCGGCGGCGCACCGATGTGCTAACCACGCTGTTTTTCTTTATCATCGTCGTGAGCTTATTTCCGCTTGGGGTGGGCAGTGAGCAAGCCCTGTTGCGTCAATTAGGCCCTGGGGTGGTGTGGGTGGCGGCGCTGTTGGCCTCGATGCTGGCATTAGAGCGGCTGTTTGCTGCTGACCATGAGGATGGCACTCTAGAGCAGATGTTGCTTACCCGCGAGCCGTTGCCGCTGTTAGTGATTGCAAAGGTGCTTGCTCATTGGCTATTAACTGGACTGCCGCTGGTGTTGATCGCGCCCTTGGTCGCGTTGCAATATCATCTACCTGCCATTGCCGCATTGGCGATGATGGTTGCTTTGCTGTTGGGTACGCCAATTTTAAGTCTGATCGGGGCAATTGGTGCGGCGCTGACCTTGGGGCTACGCGGTGGGGGAATTTTGTTGTCGCTGCTGATTTTGCCCTTATATATCCCAGTTCTGATCTATGGCGCTGGAGCGGTCACGGTGAGTATGATCGCCTGGGCTGATACCCAGCCGTATTTTTTGTTGCTGGGTGCCTTTTTATTGCTGGCGCTGATTTTCGCGCCGTTGGCAGCCGCCGCCGCGTTGCGGATTGCTTTGGAATAATTGATGAATCTAAATTTTAAAACACTGCAGTCGAATTGGTTTCACTACTCTTCCCCAGCGACCTTTTATCCGCTCGCTGGCAAGCTGCTGCCGCGTTTTGCAGTTGCCGCGCTGGTGCTGGTGCTGTTCGCGTTGTATTGGGGGTTTACACAAACCCCTGATCAGCTTGGCGGCACCAATCCGCAAAAAGAGTATTACCGCATTATCTATATTCATGTCGCCGCTGCTTGGATGTCGATGTGGCTGTATCTGATGCTGGCGCTGTGGAGCATGATTGGGCTGATTTTTAATACGCGGCTGAGTTTTATGATGGCGCAGGCCATTGCCCCGACTGGAGCGATCTTTACCTTTCTGGCGCTGTGGACGGGGGCATTTTGGGGGCGCACCAGTTGGGGGACTTATTGGGATTGGGATCCGCGGTTGACCTCAGAGCTGATTTTGTTTTTTCTCTACATCGGCTATCTGGCGCTGCATTCAGCAATTGATGAGACCCGCCGTGCGGATCGTGCCAGCGCCTTGCTTGCGCTCGTCGGGCTGGTGATGGTGCCGGTGATTTATTGGTCTATCAATTGTCCCGATCCCAACCAGTGCGCGGCATTGCATCAACGCTCGGCTCCGTCACAGATCGACGGCAATATTTTGCTGGCAATGCTGGCAATGGTGTTCGGTTTTTGGATGTATTCCTTTGCAGCCACCTTGGCGCGGCTACGGACGCTAATTTTAGTGCGCGAAGTTGACAGTGAATGGCTGCAGGAATGGTTGCAGTGATTAGCAATTTATATGCTGAAACTCACAGTATTGTGTTGCATCATGGCGATTGTCTTGATCTTCTATCACAGATTCCAGATGAAAAACTACAACTTATTGTCACTTCACCGCCTTATAATATTGGAAAAGAATATGAGAAAAAACTCGACATTGACCACTATCTACAACAGCAGACGACGGTAATTTCGGAATGTGTCCGCACATTGGCAGTCACAGGTAGCATGTGTTGGCAGGTTGGAAATTATGTTGATCGCGGTGCAATCATTCCACTTGATGCAATTCTTTATCCGATTTTTTCCCAATTCGGCTTAAAAATGCGAAATCGTATTGTGTGGCATTTTGAACATGGATTGCATTGTAAAAATCGATTTTCTGGAAGATACGAAACGATTATTTGGTTCACAAAATCTGATGAGTATATTTTTAACCTCGATCCAGTACGAGTTCCACAAAAATATCCTGAAAAAAAGCATTTTAAGGGCAAAAAAATTGGACAGTATTCAGGAAATCCTTTAGGTAAAAATCCAGGTGATGTTTGGATTATTCCGAATGTTAAAAGTAACCATGTTGAAAAAACTGAACATCCTTGCCAATTTCCAGTTGAATTAATTGAGCGTCTCGTGCTCTCTTTAAGCAATCCAAATCAAATAGTGTTTGATCCATTTTCAGGAACTGGAACCTCAATGATTGCCGCTATCCGCCATGGACGGCGGGGG
>SKYD01000129.1 GCA_007128075.1 Thiorhodovibrio sp. | reverse complement strand
CGATGATCAGCCGCTCAATCGGTAGCCCCATGCGCCGCGCCAGATAGCCGGCGAACACATCGCCAAAATTGCCAGTCGGCACCGCAAAGCTGACTTTGTGCGCTGGATCGCCGCCGCTGATTTGCCCCCAAGCGTAAAAATAATAAACGGTTTGGGCGAGAATCCGCGCCCAGTTGATCGAATTGACCGCACCGAGCCGATAATCGCGTTTAAATTCAGCATCGCTAAACAAGGTCTTGACGATGCGCTGGGCATCATCAAAGGTGCCATGCACCGCGATGTTGTGAACATTGGCATCGAGCACCGTGGTCATCTGGCGCTCTTGGATCGGCGAAACTCGCCCTTTAGGATGCAGAATGAAAATATTGATCCGTGGCTTGCCGCGCACTCCGGCAATCGCTGCCGAACCGGTATCGCCAGAGGTGGCACCAATAATGTTCAGCGACTCGCCGCTGCGTTCGAGCAGATAAGCAAACAGATTGCCCAGCCACTGCAAGGCAATATCCTTAAATGCCGCTGTGGGGCCGTGAAACAGCTCCAGAATCGGGCGCTGTCCGACCTGGTTGACTGGGGTGATGTCTGGGTGTTGAAACGGTGCATAAGCACTGTGAATCAGCCGCACCAGATCCGCCTGCGGGATGGCATCGCCGACAAAGGGGGTAATCACCGCGACGGCTAATTCCTGAAATCGCAGCCGCGACCAAGCCGCCAGCTCGGCGGGGCTGAACTTAGGCAACTGCTCGGGGATCACCAGCCCGCCATCGCTGGCAAGACCCATGATCACGGCGGTAGAGAAATCAATCGGCGCGATGCCGCCTCGGGTACTTAGGTACTTCATACAGTGTGTCAATCAAAGCGATAGTGAAAACAGCTTTTAGCTCAATGGCCGTCGAATACCGAGTCAACGCCTGCACAATCGGCTGGCAATTCACGCAGGCGGCGTTCTTCGAGGGCAATGTCGAGCATCAGTTGAATGTCGCGCTCGCGTTTGCTGCCGCTCAAATGCCCCTTGTCCATGGCTGCCCATTGTGTGGTGATGGCAGGATACAGTGCCTCGGCTGCCTTCGGTTGTCCCAGATCACGATAGATCGCCGCCTGTAGCAACAGTGCGCGATGGGCATTTTTATCACTGCCTTGTTCAATGGCAAAATCAGTCAGCTCCAGAGCGCGTTCGTATTGGCACTGACCAAAGGCCAGCAATGCCATGCGATTTTCAGGTCCCATCGGATCTTTGCCGCAGCCACCCAAGGTGACCATCAGGCCAAGAGCAAGCCAAAACCGATGGCGGCGAGGATGAAACGAGCGGCTTAAATGCGTCATGATCGGTGATCCTGTGACAGAGTGAAACAATAATCGAATGCGGGGCGTTTAACCGCGACCCTGGGCAATGAGCTGATTAAACAGCGCGAGATAACACTGGGTGCTGCGCTCCTGGGTATACTCAGACACCGCCGCCCGCAGTTGGGTTGCCGGCAGTGGCCGCGCCAGTGTTTGCGCCATCGCTCGCGCCAGCGCCGACGCATCGCCCACCGGCACCAGCGGTCCCCAGCGTCCAGCGGCTAAAATCTCATGTGGACCACTGGGGCAATCGGTGGCGACCACTGGCGTGCCCAGTGCCAATGCCTCAACCAGCACATTGGGTGCTCCTTCCCAGGCCGAGGAGAGCACAAACAGCTCGGCTCGCGCCAGATAAGGATAAAGGTTAGGGAAAAATCCCGGCAATTGCACGACATCGCTTAACCCCAAGCTGGCAATCTGCTGTTCAAGTGCCTTGCGCTCACTGCCCTCGCCAGCAATCAACAATCGACAACGCTGCTGGCGCCGGAGTTGGGCGATTGCCGTGATCAGGGTGGCAAAATCCTTTTGGCGTTCCAGCCGTCCAGCCGCCACAATCAGCGGCATGGTGCGCTCCTGACACCAAGGATGCAAACAGGGGGCCTGCGCTTGCTGTTCGATATCTGGTGGAATGGTCGGATTGCGAATGATGTGGATGCGCTCAGGGTCAAACCGCGCCAAGGTGGCAACATCATCCTTGACTCCGGCTGAAACGGCAACAATCGCCTCCAGTGGGCGATACAGCCACGGCAAAGGAGCCGTGCGCAACCAGCGTTGCCACGCCGACCGCCCTGCCAATGCCGCTGATAAATGGGTGCCCAATCGCAACGCAATTGGCGTGTTGACTCCTGCCAACGCCCGCGCACTCACCGCACTGCGCCCAGCCCGCTCTTTGGCTGCCAACAGCAGCCGTGGCCGCCGCTGGCGCAGATACCGCGCCAGCGCAGGAATGGCTAACAAACTATGCGCAGTGCCCAGTGAAATCTGCGGAATGCTCGCTGGCAGAGCTGCCAAAAACGGGCTGGTGGTGCGCAGCGTCAGCAATTCCACAGGAACATCCAGCGCGGTCAGGCCGTGCAACAGATGCACCAGCATCCGCTCCACGCCACCAGAGCCGGAGAATGAGGCTAAAATCGCCACAGGGGCAACAGAAGAATTGCTCATAGATCGATTCGCTCAGAAAATACAGTACCCCAAAATTGTAACATTGACTTGCCGCACTACGAACGGCGTTGTTTCTTGAACCAAGCCTCGATGCGGTCGGAATCATAGCGTTTCAGCACCTGCAGATTTTTGCAAACTGTTTCAGTGCTGACTATACTGTGATCATGAGCTTCGCGTTGGCAAGGTGCCGAGATGCCCCCGCCAGCCAAAGCTCACCGATTTTTAACCTTAATTGATTGAGGTGTCTGATGTCTGCTGCACGCTGGTTTGGTCTTGACTCCACTGCGACCCTGCGTCGTTTCTCCTTGGTGTTGAGTCTCGTTGTTCTCGCCTTCATTGCCTTGACTGTCCAAGGTCATCAAGCACAAGCCCCATCCGATCCGTATAGCGATCTCTCCCCAGAACAGCAAGCCGCTTGGCATGAAGCAGCACTCGCCATTGCCAAAGCAAATACAGCCAGATCATCGCTGGCATCCTCACCAACCAATGCAGATAACCCGCGTGAACGCTATGCCATGACCTTCATGGAGTCATTGGCAGGTGGTGACACGCTCAATGAAAATTTAGGCGCAGTTTTTGCCCGGATCCTGTCACGGCAGTTGACTGAGGACAATGGACAGCCCATTGAAAGCAACGCTTTTGAACAGTTAGTGAAAGTTTTTACCTTCGTTGCTTCGCCATCAGACAATCGACCGCCGAGTCCATTTTTATACAGCGAAGCGGATATTGATGAGGCGCGG
>SKYD01000190.1 GCA_007128075.1 Thiorhodovibrio sp. | reverse complement strand
CCACTGATCAAAACTTATCGCGCCCACCGCGGCATCCGAAACGGCAATAGCAGTTGCACCCAGGGCTGAGTAAAGCGGTCTAATGACAGGCTCTCATGCACCGCAGTGACTGGCTCGCCAAGCCACTGGGCTTGCAGTGTCGAGCGGATATAAAACGGCGTATCTTCAAGGGTTTGTAGAATCTGTGGCGCGGTATTGGCATCGCTTTGAGCACTACGGGCAACCCGCCACCATCTCCCCTTAGGTAAGCCCAGGCGCGGCGGCAACGCAAACGGCTCGACCCCGCCTTGTGGGTCAAAGCGCAATGCAAAGGTGTGCTCTTCACCATTGCGGCGGCGCACATCATAGACCACTGCTGAGCCATCGCGCAGCTTGGCACGCGACCAATCCCAGTCAGCAAAACCATTCGCCAGCGGCTCGTCACCCCAGTTGCTGTCGTGATAGCCCACGCCTGACCATGCCAGTTGCGGATGCGTCAGTTTGACCTCAACCCGCGCCCGAGGAGCCACCGGCCACCAAAAGTGGCGACCTTGCCCGTCAAGACATTCACGATGTCCAGGAAGCATCTGTGGATGCACCCGCACCTCACCACGCAATGGGCGCGGGATAGGGGCGGTGGTCTCGTTGATAGCGATGACCAGGGTGTCGCCCTCCCAGTGCAGATGACTGGCAGCGATGGTCAGCGTATCGGGAGTGCGCTTGATTTGATTGCGCCCACGCTCGGTCATCGCCCAGCGTGAGCAATCGCCATAGAGCGCGACATTGAGCGCACAAAAATGCTCAGGATCATCGTGCCCCCGTGCTCGCGCCCAAGCATAATAGGGCGAGAACACGCTGCCGATCATGGCGATAATCGTCAGCCCGTGGCGACCATCGTCGCTCAAGGCATCGATGTACCACCAAAGATAGCCGCCCGGGGCGACGATTTGGTCGAAGTCAGGTCCGCGAGCACGCTGGCTGCGGCGATCCGACCCGACATCGCTGCCATCGGCACCCCGGGCCCGGGATGGGTGCTGCCCCCCGCCAGATACAGGCGCGGAATCTTGGTGCGCGCACCAGGCCGGACGAATGAGGCCAGCCAGCCGTGGGAAGCCCGACCATAGAGTGCGCCGCCGGTTGCCGGAAATAAACGCTCCAAATGGCTCGGTGAGGTGATGCAGGTCGCCTCCGCCGGTGGCGTGATCTCCAGTCCACAGTGGTTGAGTAAGGCAAAGGTGGCGGCGGTGCATTGTTCGATGTCCTCGGCACGAAAAGTAAATTGATCGCCAATCGGCGGAGCATTGACCAGACACAACAATCGCTCTGGGCCTGGCGGGGAATTGGTCTCGGTGTCAGTACGATCCTGAGCACAGATATAGACGGTGGGCGATTGTGGCAAGCGATGGTGGTCAAAAATATCCTGAAATTCGCTGGCATAATCCTGAGAGAAGAACACCGAATGCCGAATCAGCGGAAAGCCAGCCGTCGGGGTGAGTAGGTTCCAGGTCAGGGCCGACAACGAGCGTTCAGCACGCGGTGTTGGTGCAATCGCGCCAGCCATCGACTCCCCGAGCTTGCCGGTCGCCAGCGCATTGGGATCGGCATTGACGATCACCGCCGAGGCATCAAGCGTCTCACCATTGGCAAGCCGCACCCCGTTGGCAGCGGTGCGGGTGCCAAGAATCTCAGTGACCTCAGTGGCATAGTGGATGCGAACCCCTAAACGCTCCGCAATCCGCACCAGTGCTTGCACCAGTTGGTACATGCCCTCCTTGACCAGCCACACCCCTTCCTGCTCAACATGTGCCACCAGCATCAAGGTCGCAGGTGCCCGATAAGGTGACGAGCCGCAATAGGTGGCATAGCGTCCGAATAATTGCTGCAAGCGCGGATCGCGGAAATGTTTGCCCAACGCTGACCACAGAGTCGAATAGGGCTTGATGCCGAGTAAGCGGGTTGGTCCTGCACGACGGATTAAGGTCAACGGGGTTTTGGGGCGACTGGAACAGATAAAGGGGTCTTTGAGTGCCTGATAGATCTTTTGCGCCTCAGCACTAAAATCAAGAAAGCGTCGCCCCTCGGTAGGATCATCGGCAAAAGCAGCGATTGCATCCGCCGAGCGTTGCAAATCTGTGAACAAATCCAGCCGTTGCTCGGCACTCCAGGCATGACGGGCAAGGGTCTCAACGGGGTGTAAACTCAGCTCGGTCTCCATTGTGGTGCCTGCCAGCTCACACAGCTCATCAAAAACCCAGCGCATGGTAAACACCGTCGGCCCGGCATCGATCCCGTGATCGCCAATCATCACCTGCCGTAATTTGCCGCCGGGCGTGGCAGCACGCTCTAAAATCTCAACCTCAAGCCCGCGTGCTGCTAACGAAATCGCCGCAGTCAGCCCGCCGACCCCAGCACCAACAATTAAAACAGGAGATTTGTTCACAAATTTTGAACTCCATTTAGGTTAGGGGGGTGGTATCAAGCTAAGGCAAGTTCGTATAATTAATCAATTATAGCAAATTAGAGCGTCTGATCCTTCAGCCAGGGACGATGATCAAGCAAACGCCACCAGATGATCGGCTTCTAGCCGCACCCCGATGCGCTCGCCGATGGCATGTTGATGGTGACTTTGCACCAAACACAGCACCTTGGCACCGCTTTCTAGTTTTAGCGTGTAGAGGTATTCCGCCCCCCGAAAAGCGCGTTCGAGAATCATCGCCTGTTGTGGGCTGGCATCATCATGAATCACATCATCAGGACGAATCAACACCTCGACCTGACTGCCGGGCTGTAAATGATGGGGATTCACCCCGTCAATCAAGCCCAGCTCAGTTTCGATCTGGGCGTGGTCGAGCACCCGACCGGCGAGCAGCGCCCCCTGGCCGATGAAGTCGGCAACAAAACGATCCGCTGGCTCGTGGTATAGCTCAAATCCACTGCCCCACTGGTGCATTTTGCCAGCGGCCAGCACCCCAATTTGATCCGCCATCGCAAAGGCCTCAAGCTGATCATGCGTCACCAGCAGCGCAGTCACCTGCTCACGCTTGATCAGATCGCGCACCTCGCGCGCCAACTGCTCGCGTAACTCGGCATCCATACTCGAAAATGGCTCATCGAGCAGCAAAATCCGTGGCCGTGGTGCCAACGCACGCGCCAGCGCCACCCGCTGCTGCATCCCACCAGAGAGTTGATGTGGATACTGCTTGGCAGCGGCGGTCAATCCCACCAGCTCTAATAGCTCGTCAACGCGCACTTGACGGGCTTTGGCTGTCCAGTCACGCAGCCCGAAGGAGAGATTTTTAGCGACTGTCAGATGTGGAAACAGCGCAAAATCCTGAAACACCATGCCGACACGGCGCTGTTCTGGAGCCAGCGTCCAGCCAGGGCGCGACACCAGTTGTTCTTCAAGATGAATGGTGCCGTTGATAATTGGCTCAAAGCCAGCCACCGCACGCAACAGCGTGGTTTTGCCGCAGCCGCTCGGACCTAACAGACACCCGATGGTGCCAGCTTCTAAAGCGACATCGACTTCATGGACGACGCGCTGACTGCCAAAGGCAACGCTGACTTGTTGAACTTCAAGGACTTTGGACATGACGAGAACGGGTAATTGAACGGCTTAACACAATCACTGGCAATAAACCTGCCAGCATAATCGCCAGCGAGGCTGGACCAGCATCAGCCAGCCGCTCATCCATCGCTGCCTCATAGGCACGGACTGCCAGGGTATTGAAATCAAAGGGACGCAACATCAGCGTCGCTGGCAATTCTTTGAGCACATCGACAAACACCAGCAGCAAGGCGGTAAGCAGACTGCCGCGCAGCATCGGGCGATGAATCCGCCACAACACTCCGCGTGGGGTTAGCCCTAGCGAACGCCCCGCCTCATCGAGCGAGGGACGGATGCGGCCGATGCCAGATTCTACGGTTTGTAAAGCGACAGCGAGAAAGCGCACCACATAGGTAAACAGCAGTGCGGCAAGCGTGCCACTGAGTAGCAAGCCGGTGGAGATGTTAAAGGTACTCCGCATCCACTGATCAACCTGTTGGTCAAACCAAGCAAAGGGAATCAGCACCCCAACCGCGATCACCAATCCGGGGACGGCATAGCCGAGCGAGGAAATATTCACCGCCCAATTCACTGGCGGCTGTGGATGCAGCCGCCGTCCATAGCCTAGAATCAATGCTAACACCAACGCCAACAGTGCTGCTCCTGCGGCCAACCCGAGGCTGTTGACGATCAGCGTCACAAAGGGTGCCAACTGCATCCGCTCGGCAACCGTCATCGACCACCAACTAAGCTGAAGTGCTGGTAAGATAAAACCAAACGCCAAAGGCAGTGAACAAAATCCCACTGCTGCCACTGCTGCCGCGCCATGCAGCGGCAAACGGCGGATGCTTTGTTCGCGCTGGCTGCTGTGATAGCGGGCATGGCGGCGTGAGCTGCGCTCTAGCACAATCAGAACAAAGACAAACACCATCAGCAAGGCAGCCAACTGTGCAGCGGCAGGGGCGTTGCCCAAGCCAAACCAGGTGCGAAAAATCCCGGTGGTGAAGGTGGTGATGCCGAAATAATGCACCGTGCCATAATCGGCGAGGGTTTCCATCAGTGCCAGCGATAGCCCGGCGACAATGGCAGGTCGCGCCAGCGGCAGAGCAACGGTAAAAAAGGTTCGCCATGGCCCATTGCCCAGGGTGCGACTGACATCCAACACACACAGCGATTGACTCAAAAATGCTGCCCGTGCTAACAGATAAACATACGGATAGAGCACCAGTGCCAGCATCAACACCGCACCAGGCAGCGAGCGAATCTCAGGAAACCAATAATCCTGAAACCCCCAGCCGGTGACTGAGCGCAGAAAGGTCTGCACTGGGCCGGCAAAATCCAATAGCCCGGTGTAGGTGTAAGCGATAATGTAGGCGGGCATCGCCATCGGGAGCAGCAACGCCCACTCAAAAAAGCCGCGCCCTGGAAAGCGGCACATACTGGTCAGCCAAGCGGTACCGACACCGCCGATGAGCGTGCCCACGCCCACCCCAAACATCAGCCATAACGAATTGCTGATATAGTCACCGAGTACCGTGGATGCCAGATGCTGCCACACCTCGCCCGAGGGCACCAGCACAAAACCAAACACCACCAGCACTGGCAGCGCAAGAATCAGCGCAATTGTCACCGTTGCTGGTGACCACCAAGAACGCACCCTCATCGTGCTCAGTCCTTAAACAATCCGTAGCCGCGCAACCGCTCGTAGCGGCGGGCGAGTAATTGCGAGCGGTCCATCGCATCAATCTCAGCCAGCGTTTCCAGCAAGGCGGCTTTCAGTGCCGCTGCCGTGGCATCGAGATCACGATGCGCTCCACCCAGCGGCTCGGGGATCACCTCATCGACCAAATCCAGCTCCTTGAGTTTTTTGGAGGTAATCGCCATCGCCTCGGCTGCCAGCGCGGCTTTGTCGGCACTCTTCCACAGAATCGAGGCGCAGCCCTCGGGCGAGATCACTGAATAGGTGCTAAATTGCAACATCAGCAGCCGATCAGCGACCCCAATCGCCAGCGCACCACCAGAGCCGCCCTCGCCAGTGACCGTCGCCACAACCGGCACCGCCAGCGTTGACATCACTTGCAAGTTGCGGGCAATCGCCTCGCTTTGGCCGCGCTCTTCAGCACCTACGCCGGGATAGGCACCGGGGGTGTCGATAAAGGTCAGCAGCGGAAGATCAAAACGCTCGGCAAGCTGCATCAGCCGCAGTGCCTTGCGATAACCCTCGGGGCGCGGCATCCCAAAGTTGCGGTGAATTTTTTCGCGGGTGTCGCGGCCTTTTTGATGTCCAATCAGCATCACCGGCCGCCCTTCCAGCCGTGCAATGCCGCCGACAATCGCCTTATCATCAGCAAAGGCGCGATCTCCATGCAGCTCCTCAAAGCCGTCAAAGATCGCCGCGACATAATCGAGAAAATAGGGGCGCAGCGGATGGCGTGAGAGCTGCGAAATCTGCCACGGCGAGAGGGCTGAAAAAATCTGCTGCGTCAGGGCGCGACTTTTGGTTTTAAGATGCGCGATCTCCTCGGCAATATTGATGTCATTGTCGTTGCCGACATGGCGCAACTCTTCGATTTTGGCCTCAAGCTCGGCCACAGGTTGTTCAAATTCGAGAAAATTCAGATCCATGATTGGACAGTATCCTAAAAAAGCGAGTGATTCAACCAACAACTGTTCAAAATTCTGTTCCTAAAAACCTGAACAAAGTTGCTCAGAATGATTTTTCGGTAATTCGCTCTCCGTTGATAGTGCCCCGAAGGGCGAGCAACTGGAGTCCTGGCTGGGCAGTCCCAAATCGAAAATAAGTTTTATCGATTAGTGTAAACTGCCGAGCGCACCCTTAACTCTTTGAAATATCAAAAATAAGATTTTTCGATTCACCTAAGCTCTTGATTTTTAAACTTGCTAACCCATTGATCTTTAAGAAGTAGCGGAAGGCAGGTAAGGCAACGAGTGTCTCGTTTAGTTAGAAAAGCCCTGTCGTTTTCAAAGAAGCTCGAAAATCACATTGGAGCTATCGGGTATTTTGTTCGCCATTATAACCAAACCTTGGCTGTTGCCGATAGCTGATGATCCACTACTATTTTTAGTGTTACCCTCCACATTAGACATCAACATCCAGCGCGGTGCCGTTTTAGCTCACCGCGCTGCTCTAATTGGGCAATGAAATCGCGTAAATCTTGATAGTGCATTTAATTGTCTAGCCGTGCTATCCAGTGTAATTTTATATCAGAAAAATAGTATCTTTGCCGTCAGTTTTGCGCCAAGATTAAAAGGCAAAAAGAAAATCGGCTTTATTGTTTGCCCTGTCACTGAATAACACAAAAGACACCGCGCTCTGCGGCAATTTTGGAGCACCATAAAAAAATTGTCTTGTTGCAGTTCGTGGTTAAGCTTCAAAATAAGACTTGTAAAGAGCTGTTGCGATTTGTGCGGCTAGGACAGGTGGAACAGCATTTCCTACTTGCGTGAACTGGCGGGCAGACGAGCCCGTAAAGATATAGTTATCGGGAAAAGTCTGAAGGCGAGCACACTCCCTAACGCTAAGTGTTCTCGGGATAAACGGATGTAGATGCGATCTACCACCGCCGGAAGATCCACCTGCGATAACAGTTTTTGAAGGCATACCGGGGTTAAGTCGATCAACCCTACCTAAATGATCCCGCTTTCCGATGTCTAATTTAACGTATCGTATAAGAGAGCTAGCTTTATGTTTTCGTGTAATGTGGTTAGGGCAGTCTTTTCGGATATCCAATAACGCCTGCATACAACCGATGACAGAATCAGCTTTTTTGGGAGGAATAAAGTCTTTTGTACCGCGATGTCCAACAATAAAAAGCCGCTCACGTTGTTGGGGTACTGAATAATGCGCTGCATTTAATTTTAAAGGATCGTGTATTTTATAACCTTTATTTTCAAGATGCTTATACACTTTAAATAACTGCTCTCCCCTGTCAATGTCAATTAAACCAGGCACATTTTCAATGATAAATGCCTCAGGGAGATACTTCTCAATAAACCAAACATAATCAAAAAGTAGGTTGCCATTTTTCTTATGTGCAAAACCCGTTCTCTTAAATTTTTCACCATTTTTAGAGAAGCGTTGATTAGCTGCAATTGAAAATGGCTGGCACGGCGGTCCTCCGATAAAAACACCGTTAAAAAGCTTTTTTACGCCTTTTTCTTCAAGTTCCCTTGATAGTTGAATTCTTTGTGATACATCGCCATCTTTGTATGGTGGACCAATAACATTCCACTTGCGATTTTCTCTCAATGTATTGCAAAAAATTTCGTTGTGTTCGATCACAGCCAAGTGCTCAAAGCCCGCAGCTTCAAATCCGAGGTCTAACCCACCTGCCCCAGAAAAAAAACTTACGACAGGGGTGCCGTGAAATGGCTTCCAAAAATCATCTAGCCTCTTGTACCCCTCTCCTTGCAAAGCTATAGGTTCTATTGATCGATTGTAACGAAGGTCATCATAAGTTAGCCCCTCGGCGTTCAATAGCTGTTCAAGCTCAATACCTGCATCAAGCGCTTGTTCTATTAGCTTTAATAGGCGACTAGGGAGTGTGAATAGTAGTTCTTTTGGCACCATTTTGTTTTCCTAAGTAAAAGTAAGCACTAAATATTTCGGAACTGTGATCTTACTTGATAGTAAGTTTCTTTAGCATGCTCCTTTGACACGAAATCAGCCAAATTTTCTCTAGCTAGCTTAATTTTATAAAAAGAATGAGTTGCTCGATGACAGTTCGGGCAAAGTCCTACCAAATCATCTAGTGAAGTCCCTGCACGATCAACTTGCAGTGGAGAGGAAAGAGGAAGTATGTGATGTACCTCGATTAAATTATCTAGCCACGGGTAGCGCCCTGCAACCTCTATTCGACACATATCACATAGTTTCGGATTACCTGCATGTTGGAAATAATGCTTGATGACCTTACGATTTCTTTCAGTCCGAAGATGCGAAACCCTAACTTTCTGTCCCTCCGTAAAAACCCGATCTTCGGGTGTAACTGGCTCTTCAAATTCTAATAAATCTTTTTCATTCGGAGAGATATCAAACATTCTTTGAATTTCAAACTCAGGATTTTCGTGTCTTGTACCATTAATAGGGGATACAAGCCCGTTGATTTGAGCGGAGCTAAGATTTGTAAGTGAATAAAAATCAATAAAAAGACGACCATCAATCCAAGATAAAAAACTAAGCTGGCTAATAAAAATCAGCATTTCCCTAACTTGCCTTAATTGGTCTCCATGCCCAATCACATTCGAAGTACTCAAGCTTGAATAACTATTTATATCTTCGAGTCCGTTAACGTTATTTCCTATAAGCCGACTGAAGACATCTTCCACCGCCAGTGATGGATCACCTGAATTATGTGCATTAGCTATCAAATATTTAAGTATTGCACAGTAAGGATAAGATTGAAGATGATTAACATTATATCCTTGAAAAACCGGTGATGGATAATAGAAAGCCCTGACTAGAAATTGTAAATATTCATCATACGTAAGATATTCTTCCCCTGTAGCTACAAGTCTCCGACAAAGGCTAGTGGAGCTAAGATGACCATTAATATTGCTTGCTAGGCCGAGAATTTTAAATACTCGTGCATAATTACGCCAAACCCTGTAATGCTCAGGCGCAAAAGGTAGCCCTACGACCGAAGGTAAAAGTATACGGAGCGGGTCGGGGTTAGCATTTAAAGAGACCCCATCCAATTCAGTAATGCATGTAGCAATTATACGAATACGATCTAATGAAAAGTATTGAAGCCTGCCTTGATCCCATCTCCACATAAAACCACTCTATTGATTGTTAAACATTTATACGCTTAGCTCTTCGGGGAGCTTAGTAATTTGTTAGACAACAAAATTTATCCCGCATAACAGAAAAAGCCAAGCATTTTCCATTAACCAATCCAACATTGATCGCTACAAGTTTGCCAGCCACTCCGCCAGCTCGCGCTTATCAACGAGAGCAATATTCAGGGTTTGGGCTTTGGTCAGTTTCGAGCCAGGATTCGCCCCGACGAGTGAATAATCGGTCTTGGCTAACTGATTTTAGCACCGCACCGCTTGATTGTCTCGCCGGGCTGGCTGAAGGTGCCAATCTTGACCAAGATGATATGAAAACACGCTAAGAATTAATACACGCTTGCTCGGTGCAATCTTGCGGGGCTTGATCCCAATTAGGCACCAAGGCTTGCAGACAACAGCGCATCTTCGCCTCGTCTTGGGCAGCCAATGCCTGTTCGAGCAATGCTAGTTGGTTACCAACCTGGGCTGGGGCAACGGATTGCGCCATGCGGATTTTGGGATGCTGGGTGGTCACAGTGGTCTCATTTGTATAAAACAGCTCTTCAAAGCGTTTTTCTCCTGGGCGCAATCCAATAATTTCAATCGCAATCTCGCGCCCTGGCTCAAACCCAAACAGCCGGATCATCTGTTCGGCTAAAAAACCAATTTTGACCGGCTCGCCCATATCGAGCACAAAGATCTCACCACCATTGCCTAAGACCGCCGCCTGCATGATCAACTGGCAGGCCTCGGGGATGGTCATAAAAAAACGCTCGACCTCAGGGTCGGTGACGGTGACTGGGCCACCTTGAGCAATTTGGTGCTGAAACAGCGGCACCACGCTACCAGTTGATCCCAACACATTGCCAAAGCGCACGGTCACAAAACGGGTAGATGAATCAGTGGCGAACTGTTGGCAAATGATCTCGGCAACCCGTTTGGTTGCCCCCATCACATTGGCGGGGTTGACTGCTTTGTCAGTTGAAATCAGCACAAAGCGTTCGCATTGGTGATCAGCCGCTGCCTCGGCGACGATGCGCGTGCCAGCGACATTGTTGCGCACCGCCACCCGCAGTTGATTTTCCAGCATTGGCACATGCTTATAGGCAGCAGCATGAAACACGACTTGAGGGCGTTCGCGGGCAAAGAGCGCGTCCACAGCAATCTGATCGGTTACATCAATCAACGCCCGTACATGACGAAACCCGCCTTCACGCTTGGTGATTTCCATTTCTAATTGATACAGATTCAGTTCACTGTGATCAACTAAAATCAGCCGCTCAACCCCAGCGTGTAGCAACTGTCGACACAGTTCGGCACCAATCGAGCCACCCGCACCAGTGACCAAAATCCGCCGCCCGACCAAGCCCGCCCGCAGGCTGTCCCAATCAAGTGCCACTGGCTGACGACCGAGTAGATCCTCAATCGATACTGCCCGCAGTTGATCAATGCGTACCTGCCCTGACATCAGGCTATCCAGTGGCGGCACGGTGCGAAATGGACAGGCGGCTTGCTCACAATATTCCACTAAACGCTGCATCTGGCGGGCTGTGGCACTGGGAATCGCCAATAAAATCAGATCAATTCCAAGATGACTGACTAAGGCGGGGATATGCTCGGCGGTGCCGCGAATCGGGACTTCATGGATGGCACTGCCTTGGCGGTGTGGGCGATCATCAACAAAAGCAATCGGCTGATAGGTACGGGCTGGATCGCGGAGCATGTCGCGCACCAGCATCTCGCCCGCTCGCCCAGCACCAACGATAAGCACCCGCTGCGCTGAATTAAGGGTTAATCGGCGATCTTTGAGCCAGCGATAGAACAACCGTGGACCAGCTAACAACGCCAGTTGCAATCCCCAAAACAGCAGCGGGACTGAGCGCGGCATGTCGGCTAACCGATTGACAAAAAACAACAGCAGAAACACCGTCGCGGTGGCAGCGGTCACCGCCTTGAGAATGCGCAGCAGATCCGGCAGTGAGGCAAAGTGCCACACCCCGCGATACAACCCAAACCACCAATAGAATCCGCTACACACCGCCAGCACCAGTGGAATGGTCTGCAGTGCCGCCTCGAAAAATGGCGGTGGAATGGATTCAAGATTAAAGCGCACCCAGTAGGCAAAAAGCCACGCCAGCGGCACCATCAGCGCATCGTGCACCATTGCAGCGGTTCGTGTGCGAAGCCGCTCATACCAGCGGGTCATTGGGATCATTGATGTGCAGTGCGGGTGCTGTGAACTATGCGTAAATGGATCAGACCATAAATCACCACCCAGGCACCGATTAGCCACCATTGTTCAATCACCGCCAGTTGTGGCGCAGCGATTGCGCAGGCGCTGGCGCCTGCCATCGGCAGCCAAGCACGCACCAAGGTGCGACGATGACTCCAGCCGCTTAACACCAAACGCTGATAATGGTGCGAGCGATGCGCTTCCCAAACGCGCTCGCCGCGCACTGCCCGCGCTATCAAAGTCCAGGTGGCATCGACAATAAACGGTGAAAATGCCAGCCCGGCGACCCACAGTGGAAACAGCCCAAGCTGCACACCCCATAGTGACTGAGCGGCTGCCAATAGCCCGAATGTTGATGCGCCGACATCGCCAAGAAAAATCCGCGCCGGTGGAAAATTGCCGACCAAAAATCCCAGCGCAGCAGCAACAATCACCGCATTGAAAAGCCCGAACCAGAGTTCACCGCCTTGCCAGCCCAACACCGCCAAGGCACCAAACCCAAATCCCGCCATGCTCGCCGCCAGCCCGTCCATGCCGTCCAT
>SKYD01000145.1 GCA_007128075.1 Thiorhodovibrio sp. | reverse complement strand
GTGACTTACAAATTGATATGTGATGCGATTTTTTAAAGCCCACAATGCACAGCGAGCAATACAATTGCAATTAAAATCGCTTTAAGTGAAAGGATTAGGGAACACAGTGTTGCAATAGCGGATTTTGGGACGCAAGTAACAAAGCATCGAGTTCTGATTTCGGCATCGGTTTTGCCAGCAGAAAACCTTGAATCTCCGTGCAGCCGTTGTGGCGCAAAAACTCAAGCTGGGCAGTGGTTTCCACTCCTTCGGCAATCACATCCAGTTCTTGATGCTCGGCAAGACGCAAGATCGCCAACACCACTGAGGAATCGCGTGGCTTGCCGGGCAGGTCCATCACAAATGAGCGATCAATTTTGAGTGCATCAATGGGCAGATGGCGCAGATAGGACAGCGCCGAATACCCGGTGCCAAAATCATCCAGTGCCACCCGCACCCCCAATGCCCGCAGATCATGCAGCAATTGGGCGACCGCTTGGATGTCACTGAGCAATAAACTTTCGGTAATCTCAAGCTCCAACAGCGGAGCCGGAAGCTGGTATTGCTGCAACAATCCCGCGATCCGCGTGACCAAGGTCGGGCGAAATTGTCGTGCGGAGATATTGACCGACAGCCGCAGCGGGGTGATGCCCGCATCGATCCACGCCTTGAGCGTACGACAGGTGTTTTCCAGCACCCAATCGCCGATGGGTTCAATCAATCCGGTTTCCTCAGCAATTGGAATAAACAACCCTGGTGAGACCATGCCGCGTATCGGATGCTGCCAGCGCAACAGCACTTCAGCCGCTGGCATGGTGATTTGCTGCACATCAAACTGTGGCTGATAATAGGGCACCAGTTGTTGATGTTCAATCGCTTGGCGCAGCTCAATCTCCAGCGCGTGATGCTCACGCACCCGCTGGTTCATGTCTGGCGAGAAAAACATGTGTTTGTGTTCAGGGGTTTTTTGTAGCCGCAACCGTGACAGCGCGACACCGGCATTGCTCAACAACAGAGCCGAGCTATCGCCATCATCGGGGAAGATGACAATGCCAATGCTGACCGTGATGGTCAGTTCACCAAAGGTGCCTAGATTTAACGGCTGACTGAGTTGCGCTTCCAGCTTTTCGGCGACAATCGCCGCATGTTCGCGCCGCCTTAAATCAAACAATGCCACAATAAACTCATCGGCACCATTGCGGGCAATGACATCTTTGGAGCGGAGTGCCCGGCGCAACAGTTCAGCAACTTTGATCAACAATTCATCGCCTGCCGCCACTCCAAGCGCCTCATTGATGCGCTTGAAACGGTCGATGTCGATCATCAGCAATGCGCCATGCGACTTGCTGCGGCGCGATTCTTCCAATGCTTGGTCAACTAGCAAAAGCAGCATGGCGCGATTGGGTAAGCCGGTGAGACTGTCAAAATATGCCAGTTGGTGAATTTGTGCTTCGGCCTGCTTGCGTGCCGACAAATCGGAGAGTATCGCGACGAAATAAATCAATACCCCGCTGCTATTGTGTACAGAACTTAACGACAACCAAGCGGGAAAGGTCTCGCCATTGCTGCGGGTGCAGCGAATTTCGCCCAGCCAATGGCCTTTGTGCAGCGCTTCCGTCCGCGCCTGTGACCAGAACGCGGCATCATACTGGCGCGAATGGAGCAGATTTTCTTTTTGGTTGACAATGCGGTCAGCGGCGATATTGAGCAGCCGTTGAAAGGCGCGATTGACCGAGAGGATGATGCCCTGCGGATCGCTGACCATGATCGCCTCGCCGCTGTATTCAAAAATTGCTGCTTGCAGCCGCAATTTTTCCTCAGACTTGACGCGTTCGGTGGCATCTTGCAGATAACCGAGTAGCCCGCTGGGCTGACCGTGCTCATCCATCAACAAAGTCAGGCTAATGGTGACCCAAAAAATTTCGCCATCGCGCTTTTTGCGCCGCACCAGCATCTCTTGACCTGCGCCGCTCAAAAAGGTCTCGGTCAATAAATCATCGTCATCTTCATCAGCATAAAGAAACAGCACATGCTGTCCAATGGCCTCTTCTTTGCTGTAGCCAAACAAGCGTTCCGCACCACGATTCCAACTGCTGATATAGCCATTTAAATCCATGGCGATGACTGAGCTGTCGATCTGATCGAGCATGGCGCGCTGTTGCTGTAACTGCTGACAGCAGCCTTCCAGATGTGCCTCCAACAAACTAACGCTCAGCGTCAGCAGCGGTTGCATGACGGTTAGCCCCACTGTGGGCGTGCGTTCCAGTGTCAGATGCAACACCTGACCATTGCTCAGTGACCACTGCCAATCATGCGCCGGAGTATGCTCAAGCCAGATCGGCGGTGGTTGATCCATCGGCCAAGCGCGTCCGCCATACGCCAGCCAAAAGCCACCAGGTCCGCACAGGGTGACAAGCTGATTGCCAAGCCATTCGAGCAGGTGCGGCACATCCCCCGGTGGCAGATAGTTTACAAAGGTCGCCCCGGTTGATGGTGCGTGCATGGCTTAGACCCCCGCAGAAAACTGATTCACCCAGTTCAGCGTATCGAGTTGTAAATCAAACAATTGCTGAGCATCGAGTCCAAAATACGCTGTCTGAGCAGCAACGCCAGCAGGATCGCGGCGTTCAATGCTCACTGCCAGATACAGCAACGCCCCCAGATCACCGCTGCCATCTAAGAGCGCGGTGGTGATCTGCTCTGGCAGTCCCAGATTGCGAATGAGCTGTTCAAGCGGCATCCCCATCAATACATCGAGCAGCGAGAACATCCCCACCATAAAGGCACTGTCAACATCTGCCCAGCCCAACTGGATTGCCACCGATTCCATCAACCGACCGCGCCCGGCTGAATGAAATAACAAAATGTTTGGCGTACTGGCTTGATGGAGCGAACTAAACAGCAACAACTGCAGCCAGCGTTGCAACTGGCGACGGCCAAGCAGGGTAATTGCTTGGCGAAAATTAGTGACCTGTTGGCGCACCGCCAGTCCTGAAGAGTTGACCAGTTTCAGCAAAGCAAAGCCAAGCTGCGGCTGATGCTTAAAAAAATCCTCAAGCTCCTCGATCTCAGCATCCCGAGTCATCAGCCCCAACAGCCGCATTAGAGCGGTATGCTCGTTGCGTTCATGTCCGGCAGTGAGCCGTCGATTCTCTGGAAACAACAGCGCCTTGCAGCCTGCTCGTAGCAGTGTGGTGCAATCGTCCCAATGCGCCAGCCGATCAGCCGCCCAAGGCTTGGCGGTGGCAAGACAGCGGTGGTCATGGTTAATCAGCCAACCGGCGGACAGCCC
>SKYD01000284.1 GCA_007128075.1 Thiorhodovibrio sp. | reverse complement strand
TGCCTGCGGAGTCGAGGCAAAACGCAATGCGCCCGCCGTCTGCGCCCAATACAGCGGTTTGATGCCGAGACGATCTCGGGCTAAAAAAAGCTGGCGGCGGTTGGCATCCCAGAGCGCGAAAGCAAACATCCCTTCCAGCCGCTCAACACAGGCTGTCCCCCAAGCGTGCCAGGCTTTGAGAATGACCTCGGTATCGCCCTCAGAGAAAAAAGTATAGCCCAGGGCGCGTAGCTCGTGGCGCAAGGACGGATAATTGTAGATTGCGCCGTTGAACACCAACGCCAGCCCGAGTTGGGCATCGACCATTGGCTGGTGGGCGCGGTGCGACAGATCAATGATCGACAGCCGCTGATGCCCCAGCGCCAACGCCCCATCGCTGTAGCTGCCGCTGTGATCGGGTCCGCGGTGCTTGAGCATTGGCAACATCTTGGCAATCGACTCAAGCTGAGCCGGCGCACCGTCCAGGCGTAATTCACCACACAATCCGCACATTTTGATTGATTCCTACATTGCCAGGCTTGAGATCGCGCTCAGTGGGCTTATGTTGATGAAGATAAATTCTGCTCATCAAAAACAGGAGACACACATGGCACATACACTGCCCCCACTGCCTTACGCCCCCAACGCCCTAGAGCCGGTGATTTCGGCTGAAACCATCGAGTTTCATTATGGCAAGCATCATCAAACCTATGTCACCAATCTGAATAATCTGATTGCTGGCACTGAGTTTGAGAATGCCCCGTTAGAGACCATTATCCAACAAGCCAGCGGCGGGCTGTTCAACAATGCCGCGCAGGTGTGGAATCATAGCTTTTATTGGAACTGTCTGAGTCCGACTGGCGGTGGTACACCCAGCGGCGCACTGGCGGCGGCAATCGATGCACAGTTTGGCTCGTTTGATGGGTTTAAGCAGCAGATAACCCAATCAGCAACCACCAACTTTGGCTCCGGCTGGACTTGGCTGGTCAAAACCAGCGACGGCAGCTTAGAGATCGTCAACACCTCCAATGCTGCCACCCCGCTGACCGAGGGCAAAACCCCGCTGTTGACGATTGATGTCTGGGAACACGCCTATTACATCGACTATCGCAACGCCCGCCCGAAATATCTGGAAGCGATCTGGAGCAAAATCAACTGGGACTTTGTTGCAAGCCAGTTTGCTGGTTAAAATGTCAGTATGGCGCGTGCGTTATGTGCGCGCTTTTCCAATTGAGTGAAATATCTAAAAATCGCATCAGCAACTTTGTTTAGGTTTTTAGGAACAGTGCCAGCGTTGCCTGTTCAATATGTTCGGTTGCGAAATGTGCGGCAACTAATTTGCGATTGATTTTACCAAATCGTTCACATAGGCCGCGATCTGCCAGCAACCGCGCCAGTGCCTGCGCTAAGCGATCAGCATCTCGTGGTGGAACCAACAAGCCATTGACATTAGGCGTGACCAGCTCACGACACCCTGGCACATCGGTGGTCACCAGCGGCAGCCCGGCAGCCATGGCTTCTAAGAGTGCCTTGGGCAGCCCTTCACGGTAGGAGGGGAGACAGGCAATGCGTGAACGGGAAAGCAGGGCGGGAATATCATGGCGAGGCCCTAGCCAGTCGATGATGCCAGCGTGGTGCCAAGCATCAAGCTGCGATCCGGGGATCGCTGCGGGATTGCCTGGATCAGGTGCGCCAACGAGTACAAAACGCGCTCGAATGCCTTGGCGGCGGAGCTTTTGAGCAGCCGCGACAAACTCACCAATTCCCTTGTCCCACAGCATCCGAGCAACCACAATGACCCAGGGTGCGTCATGGTGCTTTGCAGCGCCGGGTATTGAACACTGAAATTCCCGCAAATCAACCCCAGCACCTGGGATGAGCACCGCATCTTTAGTGCGCACCAAGCGTTTGCGAACGGCTGCCTGTAAATCGTCTCGATTTTCAAACACCACTCGGCTATGTGGTGGATTGAGCAACAGTCGCAGACCGAGGCTGATGAGCGGGCGCAATAGTCGTGCCAGCCGCTGTTGCGAAGAAAAAACAAACCCCATGCCCACTGGTGCATTGATTATTTGCACCCGCTGATTAAACAGGCTGGCACAGCCACCATAGAGGATCGGCTTGAGCGCGATTTGATGAATAATATCTGGCTGTACCCGCCGATAGATCGCCGATAGCTTGCCTATTGTCCGCCATTCTCGTAGCGGGTTGCACCCGTGGCGATCAAAATCAAACGCGATAAGCTCTAATCCCAGTGCCTCAATCGCCGCTCCATACCTGCTCACTCGTGTGCAAACTGTCACCCGATAACCGGCGCGCCGTGCTGAAACTGCACGGGCACGAAAATGTGACCAAAAAAACCAGTCCTCCGTGATCACATAGAGAAGATGTGGGCAGCACTTGCTCACAATTTGCTATCCACACCAAAAATTCATCTAGGAATAGGCTTCAAGCACTTGCACACTGCGCCCGCTGACCGCAACGCGGTTGCTGTCAACCACGGGCTGTTGCAGGGGCTGCCACAGTGCGGGCTGATGCGCGGTGTCTACCGCACGAAACCACTGGCGACCAGCAATGGTCGGCAGTGCGCAAAGCCGGGTGTCGTCGTGCATATTGAGCACCACATGCAGCGGCGCTTCGTCGTCTTGCAGTGGCGCTAGAGTGAACGCCAGCAGCCGCGCCTGTGGATCATCCCACGCCGCCTTATCCAGCTCAGTGCTATGCCAGCGAATATCGGGCAATGCACCATCGCGATCTGGCTTGCCCGTCAGGAAATGCCGCCGCCGCAAGGCTGGATGACGGCGACGCAACGCAATCAGCCCCTTGATAAAGTTGAACATTTCGCTGTTGCGAGACACCAGCGTCCAATCAAACCACGCCAGTTCATTATTTTGGCAATAGGTATTGTTGTTGCCGTTTTGAGTTTGCAACACCTCGTCGCCAGCCAACAGCATCGGCACCCCTTGGCTGACCATCAGCACGGTGACAAAATTCATCGCTTGGCGTTGGCGCAGCGCAAGAATGGCGGGATCATCGGTCTCACCTTCCGCGCCACAATTCCAGCTCACATTGTGATCATGGCCGTCGCGGTTGTCCTCACCATTCGCCTGATTGTGCTTGCGGTTATAGCTCACCAGATCATGCAGCGTAAATCCATCGTGACAAGTGATGAAATTAATTGAATTGGCAGGTCGCCGCCCTCGTGCTTCGTAGAAATCGCTAGAACCAGCGATGCGTGTTGCCACTTCGGGAATAATCCCCGGATCTCCGCGCACAAAAGCACGGATCGCATCGCGGT
>SKYD01000099.1 GCA_007128075.1 Thiorhodovibrio sp. | reverse complement strand
CCAGTGAGGTAGATACTGTTACCTTGACCTGCATTGCCAAATGCCATATCACGGACATCGTCATTGCGTTCGCCGGCGATGATGGTGATCCAGTCGACGCTATTGTTATCAGTATCCACCTGATACACAAAGATGTTGGTTGTATCTGTGCCGGCGGCTCCATAGGTGCGAGTATTATCAGAAGAAGCAGCAATCAAACCTGGACTATCAAAGTCATCTGCATCGGCAGCCGTCGTGGTTCCGGCAACGATAAGCTTAGTACCGTTACGATGAACAGCACGCACTTGTTCAACCGTTGTGCTGCTGCCAAAGGTGTGAGGTGCAAGAGCGGGTTGCGCCAATACCGGCACTGCAAACAGCAGCAGCACCAACAATGCCACGGCATGTCGCCAATGGGCAGGGAGGCTCAACTGAGCCAGTGAACGCGGATGCCAAGCAGCCGCTGATTTAGGTAATGTCATGGTGACACCTCTAATCAAGTCATTGAAAAACAAAGCGACCTACTCACAAGCCGCAATTGGACACTTGGATGCTTAGACAATGCGACACTGCCAAACAGCGCATCCAATACAAGCTGTATCGGCAGTATAGTTGATAAGTTTAGCACAAATTGAAAATTCTTTTCGTGCTCATTTGTTGACGGAATGATGGATTGGTAGGGGCGGTTCGCGAACCGCCCCAACGATGATGAATAGGGGTTTGTTAGAAGTCATTGTCGTGATCAGGCAACCAATCGGCAGCTAAAATTTTCTCCACCGACCACGGGCAGTTTTCGGGCAGGTCAGGCAGAGCGGTTTCACGCACCGCCAGATCACGCCCGTCACTCCAGGCATCCGCCAACCAGTCAGGATCAGCCAAAGTGTGTTTTAAACTCGGGGTGCGCTGTAAACGCCGTGCAATCGCGGCGCGTTGGGTGCGGATGGTTGACTCCCAACTTGCTCCGCGCCGGGTTGGCTGGTAACTCCATTTGAGCAAATGCCCAATCAAAATCGCCAAGCGATGAATCAACTCGCGCTGCTCGCTTTTGCCCACATCATCGATCTCATCGGCTAGGTGTTCAATATCCAACTGATCGAAAAGCCCAGCGCGCAAGGCGTGCGCTTGCTGCTTCGCCCAGGCGACGATGTCGCGCTCATATAAGTTTGCAGTCACTGCCATGAGTAAAACCATCTAATTTAACTTGGAACGCAAACGCTGAATTTGGTTCACGCTCAAGCCCGTCATTTCAGCCAGCACAGCATCGTCACTGATGACATCCAGCAAACTACGGGCGATGCGTTCACGCTCCGCTTGACGACCCTCTTCCAGCCCCATTTGGCGACCTTCCTCCCGTCCTGCTTCCAGCCCAATTCGGCGACCTTCTGCTCGTCCCTCTTCCAGCCCAACTTGGCGCCCCTCTTCTCTCCCTTCCTCCCGTCCTGCCTCTAATCCCTCTTCTCGCCCCTCCTCCCGCAACAGTTTGCGCTCTTCCAACATCAAAATATAAGCAGTATGCGCCAGGCTCGCTTCTTGGTGGAGGTCGTCTTGATAACGCTCGTAGGCGCGGCGTTCGTTGTCGGGCAGTTTGAGCACATCCAGTTCCTGTTTGGCTTGTTGCAAGCCACGGGCGGTGAAGTCGCTGTGGATGTCTTCGTTTTTGAGGAAATAGATCCACTGATCGAGCGGGTCGCGGGCGATGTCGTCAAATTGATTGACCTTGATCAAATAGTATTCGGGGTATATCTGATAAGCGTGTTCACATTGATACAGATCGCGCTGTTTGTCGCTTAGTTTTAGCTCGTCTTGGCGATGCAAACCAACAAAGCGCGTGGTGCCGTGGTAGACATAATCCTCACCCTGACCCAGGTCAAAATAAAGAATGTTCACCGAAATGACTTTGACGATATTTTGGTATCCCGCGCCCTTGGGCAGATGATCAACCAAAGTGCGAGCACTGCTGTGTAGGATGCGTTGCAGATAGTCAAACTGGTTTTGGTATTGCACCTCAATCAGGATGATCTCGCCTTTGTGATTGCGAACACGCAAGTCAACGCGATTGAGTTTTTCAAACGGGGTGTTGCGCCCGCTTTCGCTGTCGAGAATTTCTAATATCTGAATGTCATCGCGCAGCAGTTCGCTCAAAAATCCTTCCAGAATCCCAAAATGGGCGTTGCTGCGTAACAGGCGCTTGAGCGCCCAATCAAAGCTGATGAGTCGGCGAGGCATAGGGGGTTCCTGCTAAATTAAATGGCGATCAGTAGGGGCGGTTCGCGAACCGCCCCCACATGTTGCAACAGTGATTGATCTATATCAACGCTTGTTGCACAATGCCGCAGTTGTGACAGTTGGATTAGGTCGTAATTGCGTTGACGAAAACTAAAATCACCCCCTTTCAATCGCCATGCGTTGCTTGTCAGCATTGTTCATTAGCCGCCCTGTGCCTGCCGATGGGCCTGACCAACGGCGATGTCGAGAAGTTAGAAACCATCATCAAACATGCGCGTCCGCTGCGCCGTGGCGAGCATGTGTTTCACGCCGGCGAGCGGTTTCAGTCGCTGTATGTGATTAAAACCGGCTGCGTGAAAACCTACGATGCCCAAGGCAAGCACCAGGTGCTGGGGTTTCATCTCCCGGGGGATCTGGTGGGGCTGGATGCCATCGACAAAACCTGTCATCTGTGTTCGGCGCAGGTGCTGGAAAGCTCGGCGATTTGTGAGCTTCCGTTTCAGCGTTTTGAAGAAATCGCCAGCCATCTCCCCTCGCTACAACACCAAATGTACCGCTTGCTGAGCAAAGAAATCAGTCAGGAGACTGAAATTCTGCTACTCCGTGGCAAGACAAATGCCGAAGAACGGCTGGCGGCGTTTCTGCTGCATCTCTCGCAGCGACTGAGCAAGCGCGGGCTGTCAGCCACCGATTTTTATCTCAACATGTCGCGTAATGACATTAGCAGCTATCTGGGGATGGCGGTGGAGACCGTGAGCCGGCTGTTTCGTCGCTTTAATGACCAAGGGCTTCTCAGGGTCAGCCACAAGCATGTTGAGATCTTGGACTTTGCCGCCCTGGAGCGGGTCAGCGGCATGGTGCCAATCAGCGCCCAGCGGCAGCGAATGCCCTAAACAATTCAACACAGAGAGCTTGCTATGTTAGCACAGAACGATGCCGCCGTCGAGCGGTTGATGGCCGAGGTGGTCGCCAAAAATCCGCATGAGCTTGAGTTTCATCAAGCGGTGCATGAGGTCTTGGTGTCGATTCAACCCATCGTCAACGCCAATCCAATCTACCGCGAGGCGCGGATTATTGAGCGCATG
>SKYD01000100.1 GCA_007128075.1 Thiorhodovibrio sp. | reverse complement strand
TCAGGCAATTTTTTTAACAATTTGTGCCGCAGCCGCTCGGCGGAGAGCTGAATCGGGGTCAGCGGATTTTTGATCTCATGCGCCAGCCGCCGCGCCACCTCGCCCCAGGCGGCATTGCGCTGGGCACGAATCAGCTCGCTGATGTCGTCAAATACCAGCACAAAGCCGCCCAGCTCATCGCCCGATGCCGGCAATGGGCTGCCGCGACACATCAGAATCTGGCGGCCATCGCCGCCAAAAATCGCCACCTCGGCACGCCATTCACCGCCAGCGGCAAACTGACGACGCACCGTATCAACCCAATGCTGAAGATGGGGCTGCTCGGTTTCCAACACCGCCAGGGTCAGCGGCTGTTCATTGGGATCAGTGCTGAGGCGCAAAATTTGGGCAGCGGCGGGATTGGTGGTGATGATGCGCAATTCGCTGTCAAATGCCACCACACCAGAGGACAGCCGACCTAGCACGGTTTGCAGATAGGTCCGCTGATCCTCAACGGCTTGCTGACTGCGGGCGGCGGCATCGCGTGCTTGGGCAACCTTGCGGGTCATGCTGTTAAATGAGGCGACGAGAAACGCCAGCTCATCATCATGGGTTGGCAGTGGCAGTTGTTGCTCATAATCGCCCGAAGCCACTGCTCGGGTGCCACGGGCAATGTCGGCAATCGGCTCAACCAGGCGTTGTGCCATGCGAAAGGCCGCCAGCATCGCGGCAATCAGTCCAAACAACAGCACCAGCGACAGAGTGAGCGAGAAGCTAAATTTCAGCGATTGGCGCAGATAGGACAGCTCGCGGTAGCGGTTATAAGCATTTTCTAAATGGGCTGCGAGTTCGCTAATCCGCGCCGAGGTCGGAAAAATCGCCTGCATGATCAACTGCCGCGCTCGGGGGTCGCGGATCAGCACCCGGACAATCAGCTCGTTATCAGCGGTGGTATCCAGCCCCACATAATCGGAACCAGCGCGCACAGTTTGCATAATGTCACGCTCGGGATGATTGGGCACCAGTTGGATCGGGTCATCATTGGCTAATCCTAAGACCTCACCGCCGGGACCAAATACTGTTAATTCTAAAGCACCCGCTTGGCGGCGTAGCTCACCAAGGGTCAGGGTTAGGGCGGTGGTTGAGCGATCCTCAATTCCTGCCATCAGCCGAGCAGTGTATTTCATCAGCACCCGCTGGTTGAGATCTAGCGAGGCCTGATTGAGCAATAAGGCATCTTCCATTGCCTGATCCATCTCAACATCAAACCAGGTATCAATGCCGCTGAGCAGAAACCCCAGCGAATAGTAATACACCACGCCCACTGGCAGCAGCGAGACTAGGGCAAATAACAGCAACAATCGCCCAACTAAGCGCGAGCCATGGCGACGATAACGCCCGAGCAGACGAATGATGATCACCACCACGGTGACGGTGAGCAACACCAGACCGATCAGCACCACAAACAGCAGCGGCACAAAGATGGTGCTCAGTGTTTCAGAATTCTGCACCGCCCGACTCATCATATCGAGCGCCACCAACAACACTGCCAGCAGCAGAGTCATGGCGATGGTGCCCAGATGGCGTAATTGATTCACGGTTGCAGCGGCCACTTAATCCAATCGCTTGATAGGTTCCAGGAAGGATGGAGATAAGCCATCGGGCGCAACGGCAGCGGCAATTCCTCAATATCGAGCGTTACCCGCAACTGCACCTCATAGCGGCGGTTGGGGTCGAGTCGCTCGCGATTAAACAACGGCACATCGCCAAGTTCACCCAGCGCGACCAAGGCCGCCTCGCGGCTGATATAGGTGCGGCCATTGCCGGGCAGTCGGCTCACAGTGTAGGTGCTGGTCAGTGGTTTATAACGAATCCGCAGCCGCACCCGCTCATCAACCAGGCTATTTTCCCACACCCAGCTCGGTTTGGGGCGCACCCGAATCTGCACCTGCACCGTCAGCGGCACCCCGTGTTCTAAGGCCTCCAATGCCTCGGCACTGAATCTATAAACAATGCGCCCTCTAAGCACATAGGTCTCGCCCACTAAGCGCGTTGTTGCCTGTGTCACCTGAAAATCAGGGCCGGCAATGCTCACGCCAACAAGCATCAAACCCAACATCAACAGCCAGGGCTGAAGTTTCAGCACGCGCGACGCTCCAACAGCGCAAAGAAAAAGCCATCACTGCCCTCGGTGGTGGGCAACAGCACTCGTCCATGTGTGCGATCCAGTCCCCAGTCGGCAGCGATTGGACACAGACGCGCTGTCGGCTCACGCGCTAAAAAGGCCGCGATCTGTGACTCGTTTTCTTCGGGCAACAGCGAACAGGTGACATACAGCAGCCGTCCACCGATCTTGAGCAGTGGCCAGAGTGCATCGAGCAGCCGCGCTTGGGTGGCGGCAAGGGCTGCAATGTCACCATCACGGCGCAGCCATTTGATGTCAGGATGGCGACGGATCACCCCAGTGCCCGAACAGGGCGCGTCGAGCAAAATGCGATCATAGTCCTTGGTGCGCCAGTCGCCTTGTGGTGCGCTGGCATCAGCGAGCAGACAGGTCGCTGTTAGCCCTAAACGGTCAAGTTGTTGGCTGAGGGTGGCAAGCCGCTGCGGATCAATTTCTAAAGCGGTCAACTGCAATTGATTGGCGGCGCGTTCTTGCAGATGGGCGGTTTTGCCACCGGGGGCGGCACAGGCATCGAGCACCCGCTGACCCGGAGCAGCATCGAGAAGCACCGCAGCGCGTTGCGCGCCCGCATCCTGCACCGAGACCTCACCTTGGGCATAGCCAGGCAATTGAGCAACGGGAAGCGGCTGCTGGAGCCGCAGTGCGGTTGCTTGATCAACAAGATGTTCGGCAGCGATCTCCGCTGCAACCAGCTTTGCCAAATAGTCCTCGGGGCTGATCTTGAGCGGATTGACCCGCACCACCATCGGCGCTTGCTGCTGGCTGGCGCTGGCAATCGCCTCCCAGTGCTCCGGCCAGGCGCTCTGCAACCGCTGCAATAGCCACTTTGGCAACAGCCAGCGACAGGCGGGATCATCAGCAATTGCTGCCAACAGCACCGATTGTTCGCGCTGAAAGCGGCGCAAGGTGGCATTGAGCACGCCACGCGCCCAAGGTTTTTGCAGCACATCAGCAGCACCCACTGTTGCCGCTACAGCGGCATGAGCCGGCAGCCGTAGTGCGTCGAGCTGATACAGCCCCAGCCACAACAGCGCGGCAATGTCAGCATCCTTGGCTTTGAGTGGACGCTGCAACAACTGCGTCGCCAACGCTTGCAGCCGTGGCAACTGGCGCAACACGCCGTAGCTGAG
>SKYD01000181.1 GCA_007128075.1 Thiorhodovibrio sp. | reverse complement strand
CAAACCTAACCCCTTCTGGGGAGATGCCGAAAGGCCAAGCGGGTGAAAGGCCCGCACCAACCTCAAGATTGGATAAGGTTTATGCAGAAAAGAACAGATATTTCGCAACAGTTACGAACCGATGGCAACCATTCTTTGTCTTAACGGCCCCAACTTAAATCTACTTGGCGCCCGTGAGCCTAGTCTGTATGGGCACACCACGCTCGTCGAGATCGAGCAGCGTCTCACTGACCAAGCGCAAGCCTTGGGCCATCGGTTGTTTTTTGTGCAAAGCAATGCCGAGCATGTGCTCATTGAGCAGATTCATGCGGCGCGTGAGCAACGGATTGATGCGATCATTTTCAATCCAGCCGCTTTCACGCACACCAGCATTGCGCTGCGCGATGCGCTGTTAGCGGTCGCAATACCGTTTATCGAGGTGCATCTGTCGAACATCTATGCGCGCGAGCCATTTCGCGCACAGTCTTATTTTTCTGACATCGCTGTTGGGATTATTAGCGGGTTCGGCGTCAGTGGCTATGACCTTGCACTCATTGCCGCGACCCAGGCCATCACCCAACACACTTAAACGCCGCATCGCCTAGCCACCTGGAGAACCGCGCTGCAATGGATATTCGCAAGGTCAAAAAGCTCATCGAACTCCTTGAGGAATCGAATGTTGCCGAGATCGAGATTCACGAAGGGGAAGAATCAGTGCGCATCAGTCGCTATGGTGCGGTTGCGCCCACCTTCTCGATGCCACCCGCCGCGCCGCCGCCATCGCCTGCTGAGGCACCTGCCTTTGCATCCGCTGCCGCGATTAGCTCCGCCGCCGCCCAAGTTGATGATTATGATGGCGAGTTGGTGCGCTCTCCCATGGTCGGCACCTTCTATCGCTCGCCCTCGCCTGGCACCAAGGCATTTGTTGAGGAAGGCAGCGAGGTCAAGGTCGGCGATACGCTGTGCATCATCGAGGCGATGAAAATTCTCAACCAGATTGAGACCGAGCATGCTGGCAAGGTCAAGCGCATTTTGGTCGAGAACGGTCAGCCCGTCGAATACAATCAACCACTGTTCGTCATCGCATGATCGAAAAACTTTTGATCGCCAATCGTGGCGAAATTGCTCTCCGCATCCAGCGCGCCTGTCGTGAGCTTGGCATTAAAACCGTTGCCGTGCATTCCGATGCTGACCGCGATCTCAAGCATGTGTTGTTAGCCGATGAATCGGTGTGCATTGGGCCAGCCCCCTCACGCGACAGCTATCTGCATGTGCCCTCAATCATCAGCGCAGCGGAGGTCACCGACACCGTTGCGATTCATCCAGGCTATGGCTTCTTGTCAGAAAATGCTGACTTTGCCGAGCGGGTGGAGCGCAGCGGTTTTGTGTTCATCGGCCCCAAACCCGACACCATCCGCCTGATGGGGGACAAGGTCTCGGCAATTGCCGCAATGAAAGCAGCTGGTGTGCCCTGTGTGCCTGGCTCCGATGGACCATTAGAGGACAACCACAGCCAGCAGTTGATCAAATTGGCGCGCCAAATCGGTTATCCAGTGATTATCAAAGCCGCTGGCGGCGGTGGCGGACGCGGGATGCGGGTGGTGCATTCGGATGCCACCTTGCTCAATGCCATCTCGCTGACCAAAGCCGAGGCGGCAGCCGCCTTTGGCAATGATATGGTGTACATGGAAAAATATCTCGAAAATCCGCGCCATGTCGAATTTCAGATTCTTGCCGATCATCACGGCAATGCGATTCATCTTGGCGAGCGCGATTGCTCGATGCAACGCCGTCATCAAAAAGTTGTTGAAGAAGCCCCAGCCCCTGGAATCACCGAAGAGCAACGCCAGCGCATTGGTCGCCGCTGTGCCGAGGCCTGTGCTCGGATTGGCTATCGTGGTGCCGGCACCTTTGAGTTTTTATATCAGGACGGCGAGTTTTATTTCATCGAAATGAACACCCGCGTTCAGGTCGAGCATCCAGTCACTGAGATGATCACTGGTGTGGATATCGTCAAAGAGCAGATTTTGATCGCCTCGGGCGAGCCGCTGCGCTACTGTCAAGAAGATATTGTTCTGCGCGGCCATGCGGTTGAATGTCGGCTCAATGCCGAACATCCTGAAACCTTTATGCCCAGCCCGGGCCCGATTGAGGAATTTCACGCCCCAGGCGGCCCGGGGATTCGCATCGACACCCACATTTATTCCGGTTATGTGGTGCCGCCCTATTATGATTCGATGATTGGCAAGCTCATCGCCCACGGTGAAAATCGGGCGACAGCGATTGTGCGAATGAACAATGCCTTGCGCGAGACGGTGATTGAGGGCATCAACACCAACATCCCGTTGCAACGCCAGATCATCAAAGATGCCGCATTTCAGGCGGGTGGTGCCAATATCCATTATCTGGAGAAGAAGCTCGGACTGTAAGCAGTGGCGGGCGAGTCTTTAGACGACCTGCAAAGCGCGTAAAATCGGCAATTGCTGCTCGGCAAAGGTGTGTGCTTGCAGGGTGAGTTCTTGCAAATTATCCTCTGGCTGTTGTAGCGGTTGACCATCTTTGATGATGCGCTGCCCCTGAGCTGCAAGGATCTGCCAGACATGCTGCGCCCAATCTTCGGGGCGCTTTTTTCCTTGCGTCAGCGCCTGCATAAACAGTTGCGCAAATCGAGCAACCTGAACACCGCCACCTGTCACTGGACTCGCCAGATAATTGATCTCGCCACTGCTGCGAGCAATATCCATCAGCCGTTGATTGAGCCGCTCGGTGCGTTTTTTTGCCTTTTGAATCACTGCATCCTCTTGCACCGCAGCTAGATGTCCCGCGCCGGTTAAAACAATCATCGCTTGCAACAACTGGGCAAAATTAATCGCTTGACCAGCAGCAGTATGCTGGAGCGTCTGTTCAATCTGTCCTAAACGCTGTGGGCGATGATCAGCTAACAGGTCGAGAATCGGATGGTAGATGGCTTCACTCATGCTAGCCTCCCCCAAAGCCCCATTGACCTTGAGCGAGACATTCGGGCGGTGACTGATGAGCACAAAACGCTCTTGACGCAGAGCCTCGGCTTGAGCAAGTGGTGTCAGTTGGCGACCGCCTTTGACCCAGTAATCACGGCGAAACTGTTGATTCACCACAAAGTCGCGCACGCTTTCACGAAACATAGGATCAGGAATCTCGTTGAGCAGCGTCTGCTGATCCGCAGTTAAGTTAATCGCATCGATTTGATCCAGACAATGCGCGGAACAAGCAAAGCTCAATTTAGCGGGTTCCAGCCATTCTGCCAAAGTCGCAAAGTGCATTGGATGCCAGTCGCGGTTAAAAT
>SKYD01000032.1 GCA_007128075.1 Thiorhodovibrio sp. | reverse complement strand
TCAATTGCCTGAACTCGACGAACATCAGCGTCCCCGCGCCTTTTTTGGTCGCTCGATCCATGATCGCTGTTATCGCCGCCCGTTTTATGACAAGGGGCTGTTTGCCAACACTTTTGATGACAAGGGCGCACGCCAAGGCTATTGTTTATATCAGCTCGGCTGCAAAGGGCCGATGGCATACAACGCCTGTGCGACCATGAAATGGAATGGCGGTACCAGTTGGCCGGTTGAATCTGGACACCCGTGCTTGGGCTGCTCAGAACCCAATTTCTGGGATGCAGGCGGCTTTTATCAAGCACTTTCAGTGCCTACTGGGCGGGTTGATCGCACCCTATTCGCCGCTGGTGCGGTGAGCGTGGCAGCCGGAGTTGGCGCTGGCATTCTCAATCGGCGCGAGATGAACAGCGCAACCGAACACCACCAGACAGTCACCGTCGATGAATTAGAGCAGAGGCTATAACCATGAGTTCGATGGATTTTTTATTGCTCACCAAAGGGCCCTTGTTGCATCTGACGCTGGCGATCTTTGTCATCGGTGTTGGCTTGCGGCTGGGTGAGATTTTCACCCTGGGTCGCCGTCATAACTATGCCTTGGCACGGGGGCCAGAGGCACCCGCAGCGATTAAAACCGTGTTTGCGCGCTCAATTCCCGATCCAGGCACCTGGCAGCGTGCGCCCTTTGATGTCGTGATTGGGCTGGTGTGGCATCTTTGTTTTTTTATCGTGTTGTTTTTGTTTATGCCACATGTCGAGGTCATCAAACAAACCTTTGGCATTTCTTGGCCGACATTGCCCAATCCCTTGATCAATATCTTCACGGTCTCAACGCTCGCCGCCCTGATTGCCGCTCTGGTGCAGCGGATTTTCCATCCAGTGAAACGCTTTTTAAGCCGCCCCGAGGATTATGTGGTGTGGCTGATCACCTTTTTGCCGGTGCTGACCGGGTATCTTGCTTATACCCGTCTGGTCAATCCTTATCCGCTGATTCTGGGGCTGCATATTCTCAGCGTTGAAATTTTACTGGTGGCACTGCCCTTCACCAAGCTGATTCATAGCTTTACCATTGTGGCAGCTCGCTGGTACAACGGCGCGATCTTTGGACGCAAAGGGGTGCAATCATGAGTGCTGAAATGACCGAATTTTCATTGGAACGCGGACTGCAAGCCTGGCGTGAGGAGATTGATGCCCCGACTGCCACCTTCTTTTCCAGTTGTGTGCGCTGTGGACTGTGCGCTCAAGCCTGCCCATTTTTTGTTGAAACTGGCGATCCACAATACACCCCGATTCATAAGCTAGAGCCACTGCGCCGAGTGTGGGAGCGTGAATTTACCCTGCTCGGCAAGCTCAAAGCCAAGCTTGGTTTCGGCCAACCGATCACCGATGCCATGCTCGACGAGTGGGAACCGCTGCTCTATGACTCCTGCAGCATGTGCGGGCGCTGTTCGATGGTGTGTCCAGCGGGCAATGATATCCAATACATGATCCGCAAAACCCGCGAGGGCATGGTGGCATCAGGTCATGCCCCCGAAGGGCTGGTTGCCGCCTCGGTGCGTGCGGTCAAGACCGGTAGCCCAATGGGGCTGCAATGGAAAACCCTGGAGGTGCAGATTCAGCATGTCGAAACCGCCACTGAGCTTCAGGTTCCGATTGATCAGCCCGATGCCGATTATCTGGTGCTGCTGTCCTCCATGGAGATCATCAACTTCCCCGAATATTTAGAGGCGATCACCAAAATTTTCGCCCATGCCGGGGTCAGTTGGACACTGAGCAAGGAGTGTTTTGAGGCGACCAATGCCGGTATTCAGATTGGCTCCAAGGACATCGCGGCGGTGCTGGTGCAGCGCGTGGTCGATGCGGCGGTGAAATTGCGGGTGAAAAATGTCATCAGCCCCGAATGTGGTCACGCCTACACCGCGATTCGTTGGGAAGGCCCCAATGCGATCAAGCAGGCGTATCCGTTTAAGGTGTTTCACATCATCGAGGTGCTGGATCAGCTTCGTGCAACGGGTCGACTCAAGCTCGAAGGCAAAGAAACCGATCGGCTATCGATGCACGATCCTTGCAATCTGGCACGCAAAAGCGGCGTGATCGACGAACAGCGGCGGCTAATCAATCTGGTGGCTGACAACTTTGTCGATCTTAAAGAGCATGGCAAATTTCAATGGTGCTGTGGCGCGGGTGGCGGGGTGAGTTCCAATGAACGCGCCGAGCCGCTCAAGCTGGCAGCCTTCCAGCGCAAAAAGGCGCAGATCGAGGAAATCAAGCCAGAGCGTTTGGTGACCATGTGTGCCACCTGTCGCACCCAGTTAGAAGAAGGTCTGGAGGAATTTAATATGGAGATTCCGGTGGTCGGATTGACCGAGATGATTGCCGAGCATCTGGTCGAAGGAGAGAAGCCATGAGTCAACGCATCGTTATTGATCCGATCACCCGTATCGAAGGGCATCTGCGTGTTGAGGTGGCACTGGACGGCAGCCGCATTGCTGAGGCGTATTCCTCGGGCACCATGGTGCGCGGCATTGAGACCATCATGCGCGGGCGCGATCCACGCGATGCCTGGGCATTCGTGCAGCGCATCTGTGGGGTGTGTACTCTGGTGCATGGCATTGCCTCAGTACGGGCGGTCGAGGATGCACTCAACTATGAGATTCCCACCAATGCCCATCTGATCCGCAATCTGATGATCGGTGCCCAGTTCATCCTTGACCATGTGATGCACTTTTATCATCTTCATGCGCTGGATTGGGTGGATGTGGTCTCGGCGCTCAGTGCCGACCCAGCGGCGACCTCGACCTTGGCGCACAGCATCAGTTCGTGGCCAAAGTCCTCGCCAGGCTATTTTTCTGATGTCCAGCAGCGGGTGAAAAGTTTTGTCGAAACCGGGCAGCTTGGCATTTTTGCCAACGGCTATTGGGGACATCCGGCGTACAAGTTGCCACCTGAAGCCAATTTGATGGCGCTGGCGCACTATCTGGAGGCGCTGGGCTGGCAGCGCGAGGTGGCGCGGTTACATGCCATCTTTGGCGGCAAGAATCCGCATCCCAACTTTGTGGTTGGTGGGGTGCCTTGTCCGATTGATCTCAATTCCGATGCAGCACTCAATACCAAACGACTGGCTCAGGTCAGCAGCTTGATCGACACCATGCGTCAGTTCGTCGATCAGGTCTATGTGCCGGATACGCTGGCGATTGCCAGTTTTTACCCTGACTGGTTCCAGCGCGGCGAGGGGCTGGGCAATTTTATGTCCTATGGCGATCTGCCGCTGACGGTCACTGATCCTGAGCGGCTGCTGTTCCCGCGTGGGGT
>SKYD01000031.1 GCA_007128075.1 Thiorhodovibrio sp. | reverse complement strand
GCCCGATAGCTCATCAATTCGGTGAAATCTGCCAACAGCGAATCGAGACGAAAGTTGATACTTTCCATCTCTAGCCGCCCCGCCTCAATTTTGGAAAAATCAAGAATGTCGTTGATGATGGTCATCAGCGACTCGCTGCTGGTGCGCACCGTCTCGGCATAGTGGCGCTGTTCGTCGTCAAGGTCGGTTTCTAAAAGCAGTGAATTCATGCCAATCACCCCATTCATCGGGGTGCGGATCTCATGGCTCATGTTGGCTAAAAATTCACTTTTCGCCGCGCTGGCGCTCTGTGCCTCGGCGGCAAGCGTTTTGGCGCGTGCGGTGGCATCTTCTAATTCTAAATTGGTGCGCCGCAGCGTCTCTTCGATCTCATGGCGCGCCGAGATGTCGGTGGCACTGCCGCGATAGCCGAGATGTGTGCCATCGTCATTAAATAGCGGAATGACATTCGATAACAGCCAGCACAGATTGCCTGCCTTGGTCAGCAGCGGATGCTCCAAATTATGGCAGGGCTGATGGCGCTCAAAACAGGCTCTAATGCTTTCACTCATGGATGCAGTCAGCTCAGATGGCAACAGATCCACCATTCGCGCCTGACCAAGCAGCTCCTCTGGGGTGTAGCCAAGCAGCGGCTCCGTCGCCGCACTCAGATAGGTAAACACCCCATCACAACCCGATTCCCAGGTGATGGTGCGGCTGTATTCAGCCAACTGGGCAAAGCGATCCTCGCTTTCGCGCAGATTCGCCTGCTGGGCGAGAATGCCGCGATCAGTATTTTTAAGTAAGATCAACAAAAAGCCGAGCAAAGCCGAGAGCAAAACCACTGCCGCACTGGTAGTTAAGATCGCCTGCATCTGAAAACGGCGTTTCAGCTCAGACACATCGTGAGCAATTAACAGCCGCCCGACGATGGTGCCGGCGACATCGGGCAACGGGCTGGCGAGCACACGCCAGGTTCTGTCGTTGAACTCAACCTCGGTCGAATCGCGCAGCCCCTCGTCAGCAAGGTCTAAACAGCGTTGGAATTGTTCGGGGAATGGCGTCACTGAAGTGTACACCAAAGCGCAGTGCGGCGTTGAGTCCCAATCAAAGTCGCGCCCCAGCATCCGCATCCCCTGCTCCCAGCCTTCCTGATCTAATAAGGCTTTGCGAATGGTCACTGCCAGCTCAGTTTCTGGATTTTGATGGACTTTGATCAGCACATCTTCGATCTCTTTGCCCAGCTCCAGATAGCCAATCAGATAACCAGCGACAAAGATCGGCTGCACTGCACGCAAGGTCAGGGTTCCGATGGGGCCAAGTTCCAGCCCAGCCACTGCCTCACCGCTGGCCTCAGCCGCTAGCAAGGTGTGGCGGTCAATGACATCGCCATAACGCGCACGCTTGTGCAGCCGCACCAGGTTGGTGCGATCTGGCAGATGAAAATACAGATGGGTAATTTCGTATTCAGCGCACAGTTGATGAAAGGTGTCGATGAAGGCGGCATAGAGCCAATCGCGATTCCGCGATGCCAGCCCCGCCCGCAATTGTTCATCCTCGTACAAAATTGACAACAGCGTTTTCAGTGCCCGCCCTTGGTCATCGAGCGCGTGGGCGAGTTTGCTGGAGGCATCATGTAGCTGCTGGCGGCTAATGATATCCAGATGCTGGCGTTGTTGATCGAGCGAGACCGCCGCAAAGGCACCGATCAGCAACAACAATCCGATGGTCAACGGCAGCATCAGACGGTGTTGCACGGGTTTGAGCTGATCATTGCGCTGGCGGGCGGTTTGCATCAACCAAATCAAACCAGCCAACAAAATCAAGGTGATGCCAATGGGCACCAGTGCTGGCAGCAACAATTGCAAATACCAATCTTGGGCATACAATTCGATGAGCAGTGCTGCTTCTGGGGTGTCTTGATCGGTGGCGATGATTGGCACCAAGACTGCCATCCAAGTCGCTGGGGCTTGACTGATCAGGTCACTGACTTGCGATGTAGCGTCGACAAAAAGCGTATTTAGCGGTGCTTTCAGCGTTGGGTGCAGGGAATCGACAGTGACCTCGCCGAGTAGATGACCGATGCGGCAATCAATCAGCGGAATCAGTTGTTCAGGCTGGCTTTTGTGGATCACTACAATGCGCCGACAGTTGTCACGATGGGCGATAAAGTGCATCAACTTCGAGCGCAGCTCGGCATTTTGGATTAAAAATTGGCTTTTATTGTCGGCGGTGAGCTTGGTGACAGAGCGATCTGTCAACGATTTAGCCACCTCGGTGGCCTGAATAATCAGCTCTTGCTGTGCCGCGTCATGGTATTGGACAAAAATCCAGCGGCTGGCGATCAGGCTTAAAGACAGCAACAACACTGATAAACCGATCAGCCATGGCAAATGTTGTGTCGAAGACGGTTGAGCTTGCATAATCCAAAATTCTGTTGGTGCGGTCGGAATAATATGTGATCCGCTGCGTTCAACATACGCCAATTTAATCACGCAAGTAAAGTATCTTGCGGCAAAAACAGTATATCAGACTATGCTTATAGTGTATGACTATTTAAGGTATTGATTGTGCTAAATGACGCTCAAAATCAGCTAAGGGCATGGGTTTACCAAACAAATAGCCTTGATAAGCAACACAGCCGTGCGCTGCTAAAAAATCACGCTGAGATTCGGTTTCAACACCTTCAGCGATGACATTCAGCCCCAAGCTGTTGCCCAAGGTCAAAATCGCCTGCACAATGGCGGCATCGTTGGGATCGGTTTCGACATCACGGACAAAGGATTGATCGATTTTGAGCTGGTTGAGCGGCAGCCGTTTGAGATAGGACAGCGAGGAAAAGCCCATGCCAAAATCATCCAGCGAGAACTGCACGCCGCAGTCTTTGATGGTTGCCATTTTTTCGATCACCGCGCCGATTTCCTCCAGCAGCATGCTCTCGGTGAGTTCGAGCTTGAGCCGCGCCGGATTCGCCCCAGAGCGTTTGAGCGCGCTGAGCACCTCGGCAACCAGCTCGCTATGTTGAAATTGGCGGGCGCTGACATTGACCGACAGCGTGAGGTGGCGATAGTGTGGGTGCGCCTCCCAGCGTTTGAGCTGCTCGCAGGCGGAATCTAAAATCCACTGTCCCATCGGCAGAATCAGCCCTGTTTCTTCAGCCAGTGGAATAAATGCCGCTGGCGAGACCAGGCCTTGTTCGGGATGCTGCCAGCGCACCAACACCTCAGCCCCAATCGGCTGACCTTGGGCATTGACCTGCACTTGATAATAGAGCAGCAGTTGGCTGGGGATCGCCTTGCGCAGTCGGCTCTCCAGCATCATGCGTTCTTCGAGTGCTGTCTGCATCTGGTCATCAAAAAAATGCACCCGATCATTGCCCAGCCGTTTGACCTGCATCATCGAGGCATCAGCCCGGCGCATCAGCTCATCGACCTCGGTGATGCTGCCATCAAACAGGCTAATGCCTAAACTGGCAGTGAACACAAAATCATTGCCATTGACGCTGAGTGGGCGGCGGACGGCGTGCTGAATGCGCTGGGCAATCGCTTGTGCCTCACGAATGGCGTAGGTGTACTTGGCGTTGAGACGATCAATGACCAACACAAATTCATCACTGCCTTGACGCGCCACGGTGTCATCACCATGTACGCACGCCGAGAGTCGCCGCGCCATCTCAACGAGCAATTGATCTCCAAAATCATGGCCTTGGGTGTCATTGATGGCGCGAAAATGATCAAGATCGACAAAGATTACCGCGCCATAACAGCGATGGCGTTGGCAAGCAAGCAGTGATTGTTGTAAACGATCCCGCAACAGCCGACGGTTGGGGAGCTTGGTGAGTCCGTCGAAATACGACAGATGGTGAATCTGATCCAGTGCCTGTTTGTGTTGCGAAGTATCGACAAAGGCCCCGACATAATGGGTCACTTCGCCTGCGTCGTTGGTCACTGCCGAGATACTCAACCATTCGGGATAAATTTCCCCATTTTTGCGGCGGTTCCAAATCTCGCCCTGCCATTGGCCGCTGTGATGCAGCGTTGTCCACATGTCATCATAAAAGGCAGCATCATGGCGACCCGATTGCAACATCGCCGGGGTTTTGCCGATGACTTCAGCTTCGCTATATCCCGTTGTGGCGACAAAGGCGCGATTGACCCGCAAAATGCGCTGCTGGTGATCGGTGACGACCATACATTGGTTGGATTCAAAGGCTGTCGCCGCGATGCGGATTTCTTCCTCAGCCTGTTTTTTTTGGGTGATGTCTTCAGTGAACAACAAAATGCCGCCGATGCGCTGCTCGTCTTCATCCTCATACCAAGGACGCACCTCCCAACGCTGCCACTGCACCTGCCCCGATGGTCGCACAAAATAATCATCGTCACCGCGCAGCACCTCGCCAGCCAGGGCGCGTTGATGCGCTTGGCGCCAGCGTTCGGGAAGCTCAGGGAATACATCATAATGTGAACGCCCAATCAGCGGTATATCATTGAGTTGATAATCGCTGATCCAGCGTTTGCTCACGGCCATAAAGTACATGTTGCGATCAAACATCGCCAAACTCGCCGGTGCGTATTCGATAAAGAGCTGCAACACGCGCTCTTGTGCCTTGTGCGTGAGCTGTAACTGTTTGCGTTCGGTGATGTCATCGAGGGTGGCAATCAGGCGCGATGGCTGATTTGGTGCGGTGCGCTGCGGGCGCACCGTCAGCCGCAGCCAACTGAAATGGTTGTCTTCAGTAAGATCGAGGCTGATGCGCTCAATGTCGTGATTGAGCAACTGTTCTAAACGCTGGCGCACCAGGGCTTGATGCGCCGGGGCGACCACCAGCGGTAGAGTGAGCTCAGGGGCAAGCGGCAACACTTGGGGAATCAGCCGCCGCCAAGCATCATTGAGCAACAACACCTTGCCAGCGGTATCGAGAATCGCCAACCCAATGCTTGACTGCTCAAAAATATCACGAAATTCGGAATCAGACGGGGTATTCAACTCAGGCCTTCCAGACACAATTTGAAGCAGCTACTAGTATACGCAATTTTTGGTGTCGAGATGGGACGAGTGTGAGCTATCATAGTGTCGCCGCTGGCCTTGGTGCGCCTCCCGCTGCCATAATGCGTGTTATTGGCTGTGGTCCAGCGCGAGGCATTGCCCCATTGCCACCATTAAAAACCTAAGATATTTTAGTGTCACGCTATGAAAGTTTTAATCTATAACGAACTCAACACCAAAAAAATTCCTAGCTTTGCCAAGCTGAAAAAATACTTGGAAGCCGATGATTTTAAATCAGCCGATGTCAAAAAAATTGGCGATAATTTATATCGTGCGCGGCTCAATCAGCGTGATCGTTTGTTGTTTTCAATCTATCACCATGACGGGCAAAGTTACGCGCTGATGCTGGAATTTATTCCCAATCATGCCTATCAAGACTCGCGTTTTTTACGCCAAGTCAGCCAGATTGATGAAGATAAGATTCCAGTCATCACCAGTATTGATAAAACTGAAGAAAAATCGCTGGTTTATCTCAATCCCAATCACTCCTCATTTAACCTACTTGATAAAATCATCTCGTTTGATGATAGCCAACAATCCGTTTTTGATTTGCATCCACCACTGATTGTTATTGGCTCGGCGGGCAGTGGCAAAACTGCGTTGACGCTAGAAAAAATGAAGCAGGCAATAGGGGATGTGCTTTATGTCACGCAGTCGGCTTATTTGGTTAAAAATTCTCGTGATCTGTATTATGCCAACCATTATGAAAACCCCGACCAGCAAGTTGACTTTTTGTCATTTCAGGAATTTTTAGAAAGTATCCGCGTGCCAACTGGCAAACCAATTACTTTTCAAGCATTCCAGAACTGGTTTAGCCGCTTTCGACAAGGGCAACTCAAAGACGGTCACAAAATATTTGAAGAGTTTCGCGGTGTGATTACCGGGCCTGCGACTGACAAAAGCTGGCTAAGCCGCGAGGATTATCTCAATCTTGGTGTGAAAGAGTCGATCTTTTTAGGGGAAGAGCGAGGTGCAGTGTATGATATTTTTGAAAAATATCTAAAATTTTTACAAGAACACAATTTTTATGACAGCAATATTGTCAGTCACCAGTATTTAGCACATGTCCAGCCCAGTTATGATTTTGTGGTTGTTGATGAGGTTCAAGATTTAACCAATATCCAGCTCTATTTGATTATCAAGTCACTGCGTCAGGTGCAGGATTTTCTGCTTTGTGGTGACTCCAATCAGATTGTGCATCCTAACTTTTTTTCATGGTCGAAAGTCAAAACCCTGTTTTATCGGCAGGAGGATTTGCAAACCTCAGATGAATTGATTCGGGTTTTAAATAAAAATTATCGCAACTCGCCGCAAATCACTGACATTGCCAACAAGATTTTAAAAATCAAGAATCAGCGTTTTGGCTCGATTGATAAAGAAAGCCATTACTTAGTTGAAAGCAATGGCTACACCCAAGGTGAGGTGCTGTTTTTACAGGACACTGTCACCATTCGTCAGGAATTGGACAACAAAACCAAAGCCTCGACGCTGTTTGCGGTGATTGTGATGACACCTGACCAAAAACCACTGGCGCAACAATATTTTAAGACACCACTGGTGTTTACAATTCAAGAAGCAAAAGGGCTAGAGTATGAAAATATTATTCTTTATAATTTTTTAAGCCAAGAGGAGAGCCGCTATCGAGAAATCAGCAAAGGGGTCACTGCGGCTGATTTAGAGCAAGACATTAAATATGCTCGCGCCAAAGATAAAACTGATAAATCACTAGAGGTTTATAAGTTTTATATTAATTCCTTGTATGTTGCGATCACCCGTGCGGTTAAAAATCTCTATTGGATTGAAAAAAATCCTAAGCAGTCTTTTCTGGATCTTCTTGGTCTGCGCAATGCCCAAGATCAGTTGCAATTAGCGGCTCAAAACTCTAGCCTCGATGCCTGGCGGCAAGAAGCGCACAAGCTGGAATTGCAAGGCAAACAAGAACAGGCTGAGCGTATTCGCAGCGAAATTTTGCAACAAAAAACACCCCCGTGGCAGGTGATCACCAATGATTATTTGGATGAACTAAAGCACAAAGCTTTAGAAGGCAATGACAAAAACGCCAAAATCACCTTGTATGAATATGCTTTGGTTTACGAAGACCGCGACATCATCAACAGCCTGCTCAAGATCGAATTTAAAGCTGCTAAAAATTCAGAAAAAGGTCTGCAACTACTGCAACAGAAGCATTACAGCATGTATAGCTTTAAGAAGCCCGATGCGGTATTAAAGCAAGTTGGTCAATATGGCACTGATTTTCGCAATATTTTTAACCAAACACCGTTAATGGTTGCGGCATGGGTGGGCAATACCGAGCTGATTAAGGCGTTGTTTGAGTTGGGGGCTGATACTGAAAAAGTTGACGGCAATGGCATGACCGCATTTCAGATTGCGCTGGCACAAAGCGCAAACAATAAAGCCTATGCGCAAAAGAAATTAAAGGACATTTACCAACAACTTGAACCAACCAGTATGAGCATTCAAGTCGATGAGCGCTTAATCAAACTTGACAAAAACAGCATGGAATTTTTTATGCTGAATTTGATGATTGCGCTGTTTTATCGCGTGATGTCCAAGAGAATGCGTGGGCGACTGGAAGGCTTTACCACCCAAGATTTTATCAATGCCATAGAGCATATCCCGCACAGCATTCTGCCAGAGCGGCGCAAAAAACGAGCCTATCTATCGAGCATTTTAGCTAAAAACGAATTCAGCAAAGAAGATCGCTACAATCGCAAGCTGTTTTATCGAGTGATTCGCGGTTATTATATTTTTAATCCGAATCTTGCCATTAAAGTGGAAGACGAATGGGTCAATATCTATGACTTGCTGAATATAGACAGAATTGCGGCTCTCTACATCAGTGGAAAAGAATTGTGGTTCGATGTCGATGCACTGAATGAAAGTGAGGAGCGATTAATGCAAAAATGTAAAAATGATTTGCAAAAAATAATTGCACAACAGCGAGTGCGCTAAATGCGCCGATTATCTTCATGTCCAGCTAGAGCACCCGATTGCGGCCTTGTTCTTTCCGCGTGGAAATCATGGGGATTGTCGCGGCGATGCGCACTGTGGAAGGGTGCTGAGTGACGGCATCTTGCCGTTCGCGACACGAACATGCACAATAGCGGCAAGGTTTTCAACAAATTATTAGGCTGCTGTTGTGATAAACGAGATTGATTCCCAAACCCTTCAGACCCGGTTGAGCGCAGGGGAAAACCTGTGTCTGGTGGACATCCGCACACCTGAAGAGGTCGCGCAAGGGATTATCCCAGCGGCGCGTCATCTGCCAATGCACCTGTTGCCGCTGCGACTGACTGAGTTACCAAAGGATCAGACGCTGATTTTGTATTGTCGCAGTGGGGCGCGTTCCTATCATGCCTGTCAATATCTACTGCAACAGGGCTACGACAATGCGATTAACCTGCGCGGCGGGATCATCGCCTGGGCGCGTCACGGCTACGATATTGGTCAACTTGAATGGAACGCTCACCATTGAAACATGCGTCAACTTGAGGTTGATCAACTGACCCTGCGCTATGGCACGACACTGGTTCAACAAAATCTCAGCTTTGGTGTTGAGCGCGGGAGCATTTTTATTATCATGGGGCCTAGCGGGTGCGGCAAAAGCACGGTGATGCGCTGTCTAAGTGGTCTTCTGGCACCTGCTGCTGGCGAGGTGCGGCTGGCGGGGGATTCATTGTGGGGCGTGTCGTCCACTCAGCGCACCGCGTTGATGCGTCGCCAGGGGGTGATGTATCAAAGTGGGGCGTTGTGGAGCGGAATGACGCTGGCTGACAATGTCGCGCTGCCGTTGACGCAATATAGCGCACTGAGTCCACGCCAAATTCGCGAGCTTGCGGAGTGTAAACTGGCCTTGGTCGGGCTTGGCGGTTTTGGCGATTATTATCCGTCCGAAATTAGCGGCGGGATGCGCAAACGGGTCGGGGTTGCTCGCGCCATGGCACTGGATCCTGATGTGTTATTTTTTGATGAGCCATCGGCGGGGCTGGATCCACTCAGTGCGCGGCGGTTGGATGAACTGATCGTGCAGTTGCGCGACAGCTTGAACACCACCATGATCCTAGTGACCCATGAACTCGACAGTATTTTAGCCATTGGTGATGATTCAGTGTTTCTCGATCCACAACAAAAAACGATGCTGGCGACCGGATCGCCGCGCTGGCTGCGCGACCATGCCGCCGTACCCTTAGTGCGCGCCTTTTTGCGTCGAGGTGAACCATGAGTCAATCAGCCAACCCAACCTTAATTGGTGCCTTTGTGTTGGGGGCGTTGCTCTTGGTGGTGGTGGCGATGATGGCACTCGGCGGCGGTTTTTTGTTCCGCGAGCGCATCGAGCTAGTGACCGACTTCCCCGGCTCGGTGCAGGGGCTGAATGTCGGTGCTCAGGTGCAATTTCAGGGGGTGCCGATTGGGCAGGTCACCGCAATCAGCATCGCCTATCTGCCGCAAGATCAGCAGTTTCGCATTCCAGTCAATTATGAAATCTGGCCGCGTAACATTCGCATTCTCGGCCGTGCTGAGGGCGCGGTGCCGCGTTCTGTGGTCAGACAACTGGTGGCTCGCCACGGGCTGCGCGCACGGCTGGAGCCGTTGAGCTTTGTCACCGGGCAGTATGTGATTGCGCTCAATCTTAATCCTGGCGAGCCACCCCAGGAGTTGATTGAGCGCGAGGGCGCAATTCGCGTGCCAGCGATGCCAGCAACCCGTGACCGTCTCGAAGAGGCGTTCTCCAGTATTCGCGTTGGCGATCTGATTGAAAGAGTCAACGGGGTGCTGGACGCGCTACAAACTGTGCTTGAATCAGTGTCGTTGACCGACATCATCGTGCAACTAGAACAAACGCTTACCGAGGTGCAAGCGGTCTTTGGCTCGCTGCATCAGCAACTGCCAGAGCTATTCACCAATACCAACCAATTGGTCACGCACTATACTGCGCTGGCGCAACAAACTCAGACCCAGATCGCCAGCCTCGGGCCACAGTTGGAACAGGTATTTAATCATATTAACCACATCAGCCAACGGCTGGATGCCGAGCTGCCACCTTTAACAAAGAATGCGCGGCTGGCACTCACCCAAACTGAGGCGACCATGCGCAATCTTGGCGAGATCGCCGCCGCTGGCTCTCCGACCCGCCGCCAGATTGAAGAGCTATTGCGCGAGACCACGCGGGCCGCCCAGAGTTTGCGCACGCTTGCTGATTATCTGGAACGCCACCCCGAGGCACTGGTGCGCGGCCGCCGCCCTTGATTTGGTCAAGTTCTGATCAACTAACACTTGTCTGAAAGCGAGCCAACTGGGTATGATGCTGTGATTGATTATTGTTTTTCACTCAATGAGTGCCACATTTAACATTATGTTTTTAAGGAGTGCTTCATGTCTGAGCAGAAGTTTCGTCTTGTCACCCGCAGCGATTTTGATGGCTTGGTCTGTGCCGTTCTGCTCAAACATCTGGAGCTGATTGGCGATATTAAATTTGTCCATCCCAAAGACATGCAGGATGGCAAAATTGACATCGGTCCCCATGACATCACCACCAATCTGCCTTATGTCACGGGTGTGCATCTGGCATTTGATCACCATTTATCCGAAACTCTGCGCAACGAACGCCACGACAATCACATCATCGACCCCGATGCCCCGTCAGCAGCGCGGGTGGTGTGGGATTATTACGGCGGCTATGACACCTTTCCAGCGCGCTGGAAAGAGATGATGGAAGCGGTCGATCAGGGCGATTCGGCACAATTTAGCCGTGATGAAGTGCTCTACCCCAAAGGTTGGGTGTTGCTGAATTTTCTCATGGATGCCCGCACTGGTCTGGGGCGGTTTCGTGAATTTCGCATCTCCAATTATCAACTGATGATGGATTTGATTGATTATTGTAAAAATCACGGCATTGAGGAAATTTTGGCATTGCCGGATGTGCGCGAGCGGGTTGATCTGTATTTTGAGCAAGAAGAAAAATGCAAAGAGCAGATTCTGCGCTGTGCAACGGTGCATCAGAATTTGGTGGTGCTGGATTTGCGCGGAGAAGAGACGATCTGGGCAGGCAATCGGTTTTTAATCTACGCCATGTTTCCGCAATGCAACATTTCGATCCATGTCCTGTGGGGGCTAAAACAGCAAAACACTGTCTTTGCCACCGGCAAGTCGATCTTTGACCGTGGCTCCAAAACCAATGTCGGCGAGTTGATGCTGCAACACCAAGGCGGCGGGCATCAGGCCGCTGGCACCTGTCAGGTACCGAACGACCGCGCCCCCGAAGTATTGGCAGAACTGATTGAGCGCATCACTCAGGATGGTTAGCCAGCAACTTTTGTAAAGAGATTTTGCTGGAACGGACTGAGCACCTCCAGTTGGGACTGCTCAACTAGGACTCCGGTTGCGCACCCGAAAGGCTTCCCAGTCTCGCTTTGTCATCTGCATTTTTCCTGCCAAGGTCAGGGTCTCTGAACGAAATTGAATCAGCGACTCGCGAACCGCCATCTATCCATCCATAATTGTTCGGGGGCGGTTCGCCAACCGCCCCCTACTACATTGTGGCGAATCGCCCGTACATTTATGCAATTACATGAATATCAAGCCAAAGAATTGTTATCCCAGCACGGCATCGCCCATCCACTAGGGAGGATGGTGACCAGCCCCGAGGCTGCACTTGAGGCTGCCGCTGCGCTGGGTGGAGAACGCTGGTTGGTGAAAGCGCAGATCCACGCTGGTGGACGCGGCAAAGCCGGTGGCGTGTGGCTGTGTAATGATAGCACCCAGCTTGCCGACGCGGTGGCGCAGTTACTCGGCCAGCGGCTAGTCACTGCACAAACCGGCGGGGCGGGGCTGGTCGTTGAGCGGTTGCTGATCGAATCGCCGATCACCATTCGTCAGGAATTATATCTGGCGCTGCTGGTGGATCGTGCCACGGAGCGGGTGCGGGTGCTGGCATCTGCTGTGGGTGGCATGGACATTGAAACCCTTGCCCATGCCCACCCCGAACAACTGGTGCAGACCACGATTCACCCCACAACTGGGCTTAAACCTTGGCACAGCCGACGAATTGGCTTTGCGCTCGGTCTTTCAGGCGCTGCGCTGCAAGCACTTCCACCGCTGCTTGCTGCACTTTATCAGCTTTTGCTGACCCACGATGCCCAGCTTGTTGAGATTAACCCGCTGGCGCTGACTCCCGAAGGCAGCTTAGTCGCGCT
>SKYD01000095.1 GCA_007128075.1 Thiorhodovibrio sp. | reverse complement strand
CGGATTGCATTGCAGCCGCAACAAATCCCCCAGCCAGCCTGCAAACACGCTCAATACTAATCCGAGATCGCGCCGCTGCCAAGTGGCAGCCAGTGACAGCGGATCAAGACGCGCCTTGGTTAAGGCTCTCAGCTCTTCAAAGAGTGTTTCGCGTAAAGCCAGCAGTTCGCCTGTTGCCAACTCAAGCGCCCGCAGTGGCGCACCTGCTGCCAGATGCAATAACAACTCGGGAGATGCGGTGTTGGGTAGCCGTGTTTGCAGCCAAGGAACAGCAACAGCCGCTGAGGGAACTGCAATCACTATGCGTTGACAGCGACTGAGAATGGTCGCTGGAAGCCGCGAAGGCTGTTCGGAAACCAAAAGCAACAGCGTTGAGGATGACGGCTCTTCTAAGGTTTTCAGCAGACTATTCGCAGCCGCCCGATTCATCGCCTCGGCAGGTGCGATGATTAAAATTTTAATCGCCCCGCGGCTGGGCATCAGCGACTCACCCGCAACCAGCTCACGGATGGTATCGACCTTGATCTCTTTGCTGGCGCTCTCGGCATCTGGTGCGATCAGCACGCGATCTGGATGATTGCCGCTTGCCATCAACTGGCATTCGGCGCACAGCCCGCATGGCTCGCCAGATGGGTGCGGGGTTTGGCACAGCAGTGCTTGGGCAAAGGTTTTGGCAAACAGCCGCTTACCCACACCTTCTGCACCACAAATCAGCCAAGCATGACCCAACCGCCGCGCACTGTGCGCTGCCCATAACGGCTGCCAAGCCGCATGTAGCCAGTCAGGCAGTGGCTCTGGTGTGCTCATGGCACAATCCGACCGCGTTCAGCGGCAATATAACCTTGCACGATCGAGGTCACGGTTGCAGTGACTTGCTCCAGCGATGCCGCCGCATCGATCACCCGAATCCGCTCAGGTTCCTCAGCAGCGAGGGCAAGATACTGTTGCCGAGCGCGGCGAAAAAAATCAAGCGTTTCGGACTCAAAGCGATCCGTCAGCCCGCGCTGTTTGGCGCGTGCCAATCCAGTTTCTGCGGGCAGATCAAGCAATAGGGTTAAATTCGGGGTCAACTTGCCCTGCACCAAGTTTTTTAATGCCTTGATATGTTCCAGCGCCAGCCCCCGCCCCGCGCCCTGATAAGCATAGCTGGTATCCGTAAATCGATCACAGACCACCCAGGTGCCCTCAGCCAGTGCTGGCTGCACGGTTTTAACCAGATGTTCAGCACGAGCAGCGAACATCAGCAATAACTCGGTGACTGAGCTCATCTCTTGATTGTCAGGATCTAACAACAGGATGCGAATCCGCTCGGCAATTTCGCTACCTCCAGGCTCGCGGGTTTTGAGCATGGGCAGACCAGCCTCTAGCAGCACATGACACACGGTGTCTCGTTGTGTGGTTTTGCCCGCGCCCTCAATGCCCTCTAGCGTGATCAAACGCCCACGGCTACCGATCATTGAAAGCGTTCCAGGTTACACTCTCGCCCACGGATATAACGCTGCACTGCGCAGTTGTGTTCTGCTAATGTGGCAGAGAAGTGATGGCTGCCATCGCCTCGGGAGACAAAATACAGCGACCGCCCAGGCAGCGGATGCAACGCAGCATGGATTGCCGCCTGCCCAGGAAGTGCAATCGGTGTCGGCGGCAGATGATGGTGTAGATAAGTATTGTAGGGTGTGTCGCGTTGTAAATCAGCCCGCCGCAGCCGCCCGTCAAAATCCTCACCTAAGCCATAAATCACCGTCGGGTCGGTTTGCAGACGCATCCCAATATTCAAGCGCCGCACAAATACCCCGGCAATTTTGGCGCGTTCATCAGCACGACCAGTCTCTCGCTCAATGATTGAGGCAAGAATCAGTGCTTCGTAAGGTGTTTCTAATGGCAAATCGGGATCGCGCTTAGCCCATTCTTTGGCTAACACCGTTTGCATCCGCTGATGCGCCCGCTGTAAGACCATTGCATCAGTGGCACCGCGATTAAAATGATAGGTCTCAGGCAAAAACCAGCCTTCGGGATGGTCGATGTCAAGCCCTAGACGGGCAATGATCTCGGCATCACTCAGATCAACCAGGGTGGCTTGAAAGGGTGCGGTGTTTTGAATGTCGGCCAATGCCTGACGAAAGGTGCGTCCTTCAATTAAGGTGACGGGAAATTGCAACGAGCGCCCGGCGACCAGTTGATCGATGAGCTGATCAAGCGTCATGCCCGGGGTGAGTTGATATTCGCCAGCTTTGATCGCCGCCACTTCACCGCGTTGATAAACGCGAGCAATCACATAGTGCGCCGCCGGCAACATGCCCGCGTCGGCAATCTGGGTGGCAAGCTGGCGCAGCCCAGTTCCGCGAGGCACCACCAGCGTTTCTTGATCGGAAGCAATTGCTAGCGGGGCATCAAGAACGCGCTGGTAATCAGTCCATAAAAACCACCCCCCACCAGCCGCCAAGGCAATGGCGACCAGCAACAGGGTGATAAAAGTCTGCCTGATCCGACGACTGACCACGGATCATTGCATCCGCCGAAAGATCAGTGTGCCATTGGTGCCACCAAACCCAAACGAATTGCTCAACGCGCAGTTGATGGTCATTTCGCGCGCGGTGTTGGGAACCACATCAATGTCACAGTCGGGATCTTTGGTTTCGTAGTTGATGGTCGGTGGTGCGATCTGATCGCGCAACGCCAACACACTAAAGATGGCTTCAGCCCCACCCGCCGCACCGAGCATGTGCCCGGTCATCGACTTGGTTGAACTCACCGCCACTTGCGCTGCATGATCGCCAAAGGTCAGCTTAATGCCTTTGACCTCAGCAATGTCGCCAGCCGGCGTTGAGGTGCCATGCGCATTGACATAATCGATTTGGTCAGCATTGAGCCCAGCATCTTTGAGTGCTAACTGCATACAGGCGCTCGCGCCTTTTCCATCCTGCGAAGGCGCGGTCATGTGATAGGCATCGGAGTTCATGCCAACACCAACCAGCTCGGCATAGATGTTTGCCCCGCGTGCCTTAGCCGCCTCATATTCCTCAAGCACCATCACCCCGGCACCATCGCTTAACACAAAGCCATCACGGTCTTTGTCGAACGGACGGCTGGCGCGTTGCGGGTCATCATTGCGGGTGGAGAGTGCGCGGGCAGCGGCAAAGCCCCCCAATCCCACTGGCGAGGTCGCCATCTCCGCCCCACCGGCGACCATGACATCGACAATGCCGTGACGAATCATTAACGCCGCTTCACCGATGTTATGGGTGCCAGTGCTACAGGCCGAGACGATGGAATAATTTGGTCCAGTCAGACCAAATTTAATCGACAGATTCCCCGCCACCATGTTGACGATGTTTGCTGGCACAAAAAACGGCGAGATTTTGCGTGGGCCCCCATCGCGATAAGCGGCATAGTTATTCTCAATGCCGGTGATGCCCCCGATGCCTGAGCCGACTGCAACTCCGATCCGGTGCCGATTGGCATCAGTGATCTCCAGCCCAGAATCTGTCAGTGCCTGACAGCCAGCGGCCACGCCATAATGGATAAACGCATCCATTTTGCGCAGATCCTTCTTGGCAAAGTACTCAGTTGCGTCAAAGTTATAGATCGGACCACCAAAGCGCGTGCTAAACGGTGCCACATCAAAATGCGTAATGGTTTGAATCCCACTGCGTCCGTTGACGATGCTCTCCCAAGCCGATGGAATATCCAGCCCGACGGGTGCGATGATTCCCAATCCGGTTACGACAACCCTTCTACCTGCCATGAATCACCTCTGAAATGCTTTTGGTGCTGCCCGCAATGGGCAGCCACGCTTGTTTCAGCCCGTTGGCCATCAGCTCTGGTGTTCGTTGATATAGTCGATGGCCTGCTTGACGGTGGTGATTTTTTCAGCATCCTCATCAGGAATTTCGGTCTCAAAGGCCTCTTCAAGTGCCATCACCAGCTCAACGGTATCCAGCGAATCAGCCCCTAAGTCATCGACAAAGGATGCCTCAGGCGTGACCTCATCCTCTTTAACGCCCAATTGATCGACAACGATTTTTTGTACTCGCTCTTCAACGCTGCTCATTATTCTGCAATCCTCTAGCTAAAAAAGAATCCCCAAGATGGTGGGGTGGCGGTATTTTAGAGATAAAACCCGATCAGCGAAAGTATTAAACGCGCTCGCGCCTAAACCATCAACATGCCACCATTGACATGCAGCGTCTCGCCGGTGATATAGCTTGCCTGTTCTGAGGCCAAAAAGCCAACGGCGGCGGCAATATCCTCAACCTGACCTAAGCGACCTAGTGGCACCTCAGCAAGCAAAGCCTGGCGTTGTTCATCGTTCAATGCGCGGGTCATATCGGTGTCAATAAAGCCCGGAGCCACGCAGTTGACCGTAATCGAGCGTGAGCCAACCTCACGCGCTAAGGATTTAGTAAACCCAACCACGCCCGCCTTCGCCGCAGCATAGTTGGCTTGTCCAGCATTGCCACTAAAGCCGACAATCGAGGTGATGTTAATAATCCGTCCAGCGCGTGCTTTCATCATCGGGCGCAGACAGGCTTTGCTCAGCCGATAGACCGCGCTGAGATTGGTGGCAATGATCGCATCCCAGTCCTCGTCTTTCATCCGCATGAGCAGAGTATCACGGGTGATGCCGGCATTATTAACCAAAATCGACGGCGCACCGACGCGCTCTTCGATCTGCTCTAAGGTGGCGGTGATCGACTCAGGCTGGGTGACATCAAGACACAGCCCAAAACCAGCAATGCCCGCCTCGGCTAAGTATTGGCTAATGCGCTCGGCTCCGGCTGGCGTGGTCGCTGTGCCAACGACATGCGCCCCCTGCTGGCCAAGATGGCGGGCAATGCCCTGCCCAATGCCGCGACTGGCTCCAGTGACTAAAGCAATCTGCATGTTACTTACACCTCCGCGAAAGCCGCCGTCAGTCCCTCAGGATCAAACACCGGATAGGTTGTTAGGGTTTTGTCGATGCGCTTATTTAAGCCGGTTAAGGCCTTACCAGGGCCAGCCTCAATGATCTGCTGCACACCTTGCTTGGCCATTGCCTGGATGGTCTCAACCCAGCGCACCGGCGAGTAAAGCTGTTGCGCCAAAATCTCGCGAATGCCTTGCGGATCGGTGACTGGAGCCGCATGCACATTATGCAGCACTGGAATCGCTGGGGCTTGAATGACACAGTCGGCAAGCGCAGTGTGCAGCACCTCGGCTGCCGGGCGCATCAGCGCACAGTGCGAGGGAACGCTGACTGCCAACAACAGCACCCGTTTTGCTCCAGCACTTTTAGCGGCAGCCAGGGCGCGCTCCACGGCCGGGCGCTCACCAGCAATCACCACCTGACCTGGGGCATTAAAATTAACCGCTTCGAGCACTTCGCCGTTGGCCTGTTCTGCACACAATGTAATCACCGTGGCATCATCAAGCCCGATGAGAGCTGCCATCGCCCCCGCCTCGGGGGCAACGGCTGCCTGCATAGCACGCGCCCGTTCAGCAACCAGCGTTGCGGCATCTGGCAATGACAAGGCACCCGCAGCGACCAGGGCACTGTATTCACCCAGACTATGCCCAGCCATCAGGCGAGGATTTGGACCATCCGCCGCTTGCCAACAGCGCCACACCGCCACCCCTGCCGCCAACATCGCCGGCTGGGTGTTTTCGGTTTGATTGAGCGTCTCTAGCGGTCCTTCATTGACCAGCGCCCACAGATCACACCCAACATACTCTGAGACCTCGGCAAAGGTCGCCTCAACCTGCGGCCAGGCGGCTGCCAACTCGGCTAACATGCCCTGAGATTGCGAGCCTTGCCCGGGGAAAACAAATGCGAGTGAATGTTTCATTGAATTCATCAAAAAATCAGTAGCGCAACAACACCGAGCCCCAGGTGAAGCCACCGCCAAACGCCTCCATCAACACGGTTTGACCGCGCTGGATGCGTCCATCGCGCACGGCCTGATCAAACGCCAGCGGAATTGAGGCCGCCGAGGTGTTGCCATGTTGATCAACTGTCATCACCACCTGTTCCATGTCGAGATCGAGCTTGCGGGCGGTGGCCTGGATAATCCGTACATTGGCTTGATGTGGCACCAGCCAGTCGATGTCAGCACGGGTTAAGCCATTGGCGTTGAGGGTTTCATCAACAATCCGCCCCAAGGTAGTCACTGCGACCCGAAACACCTCGTTGCCTTTCATCTCGATATAGGGCGAGCCGGTGGCATCGTTGCCAATGCCTGCTGGCACCTGCAACAGTGAACGATAAGCACCATCGGCATGGAGATGCGAGGAGATAATCCCCGGGGCATCAACCGCTTCGAGAACCACCGCCCCGGCACCGTCGCCAAATAACACACAGGTGCCGCGATCTGTCCAGTCAACAATGCGCGACAGCGTTTCAGCACCGACCACCAGCGCCCGTTTGGCGCTGCCGGTGCGGATAAATTGATCGGCAACCCCCAAGGCATAAACAAAGCCCGTGCAAACCGCTTGTAAATCAAACGCCGGACAGCCATGAATATCGAGCCGACTTTGCAACAAACAGGCGTTGCTGGGAAAGGTTTGATCGGGGGTGGTGGTGGCAACAATGATCAGATCAAGCGTCGTCGGGTCAATCTCCGCAGCCTTGATCGCCCGCCTTGCGGCTTGTTCGGCAAGGTCAACGCAGGTTTCGCCCTCGCTGACGATATGGCGCTGACGGATGCCGGTGCGCTCACGAATCCAGGCATCGTTGGTATCGACCATCAGCTCCAGATCGCGATTGGTCAGCACCTTGTCCGGAAGATAGCCGCCGGTTCCGATAATCCGCGAATAGGTCATTCGCTTGACTCGGGCGTAACAAAATGAGCGGCCACCTGATGCTCAATGCGCTCTGGGATATTGCACAAAATTTCTTTCTTGGCAATGTGAATGGCGTTCTCAAACGAGAGCACATCCGCACCGCCGTGACTTTTGATCACAATGCCACGCAAACCCAGCAGACTCGCCCCATTGTAGCGGCGTGGATCCACCGCTTTGCGGAAGCGGTTGAGCACGGGCAAAGCAACCAGCCCGGACAGCCGCGTGAGCAAATTATGACGAAAATGTTGTTTGAGCAAATGCGCGAGGAGCTTGGCAACGCCTTCGCTGGTTTTCAGTGCCACATTGCCGACAAAGCCGTCACAGACCACCACATCGACCTGACCCAGATAGATGTCATCGCCCTCAACATAGCCAATGTAATTGAGTGCGCTTTGACTTAAAAATTCATGGGCGGCGCGCACCTGATCATTGCCCTTGATTTCTTCAGCACCGATGTTGAGCAGCCCAACACGAGGCGCATCGAGCCCAGTCACCGCCCGCACCAGCTCATTGCCCATCACCGCAAACTGAAACAGATGCTCGGCAGTGCAATCGACATTTGCCCCCAAATCGAGCATGTGGGTTTGCCCAGTTTTCGATGGCACCGCAGTCATAATCGCTGGGCGATCAACATGAGGCAGGGTTTTTAGCACAAATCGTGCGGTTGCCATCAGCGCACCAGTATTGCCAGCACTGACACAGGCATTCGCCTTGCCCTGTTTGACCAGATCAAGCGCCACCCGCATGGATGAATCTTTTTTGTTGCGCAGCGCCTTGGAGGGCAACTCATCCATCGCCACCTCTTGCGAGGCATGATGAATGTGCAGCCGAGGATGGGGCTTTGCTAAATAGGGTCGCAATGCCTCCTCGCGCCCCACCAAAATCAACGCCGTATCCTTGCTGTTGCGCAAAAAATTGAGGGCGGCGGGAACGATGACTTGCGGTCCATGATCACCGCCCATCGCATCAAGCGCGATTGTGAAAGACCCAGTCACAGTATTCAACGCAAGACGGGGTTAGGTGCTATTTTTAACAATGACTTGCCGCCCACGGTAATAGCCATCGGGACTAACATGATGGCGACGATGCAGCTCACCGCGGTAGGAAATTGACAGCGTGGGACGCGAAAGTGCGTCATGCGAGCGCCGCATGCCGCGTTTCGAGGGCGTTTTACGATTTTGTTGAACAGCCATAAATATGCTCCGCGACGATCTGATTAAAGATTCGCCGAATAATAGATTCATTTTAAGTCGAGCGGCGAGCCGCATGCCACTGCGCTAAATCGGCAAATGGGTGCTGTTCATCCGCTGGCGGTTTGGTTTGGGTATCAATTGGTGGCTGACACATGCCGTCTTCATGGCGTGGCACCACGGGCACTGCCAGCAATAATTCATCCTCTAGCAACAACTGAGGGCGCAGCGGCTGGTCGTCGATGAGCACGGGATCATAGACCTCAGGCAGCCGCTCTGCCTCATCCAGACCCTTTACCACAGCCAGCGCGATTGTGCTATGAACTGGAAATGGGAATGGCTCAAGACAGCGCTGACATTGCAGCCATAAAGAGGCTTTGACCCAGCCCTTGATCACACTGCGACGGTCGTTATCAACCCCAAACACCAGTTGATACTCCATCACGCCATCGCTTCGCGCCAGCACAGGCGTGAGCCGCTCACAGCATTGCAACTCTAAACTGCCCGCATAGTGCTCGCAGTGACGAGTCGCCCGCAGTGGATCGAGCAGCAAAGGCAAATCAATCGACATAAGCCTACAATTCTAATTATAAAACCAGAGGATTGTCAAGGCTGCCCCGCAAGCGCTAACAACACCCCTGCTGTGACTGCCGAGCCAATCACCCCAGCAACATTCGGCCCCATGGCGTGCATGAGCAGAAAATTATGCGGATTGGCCTCCAGCCCCACCTTATTGACAACTCGCGCTGCCATTGGCACTGCCGAGACTCCAGCGGCTCCAATTAAGGGATTGACCTTGCCGCCAGTCACCCGATACATAATCTTGCCCATGATCACTCCGGTTGCAGTGCCAATACAGAATGCCAAGGCGCCGAGCAATAAAATGCCCAAGGTTTCAATGGTTAAAAAGCGATCTCCAGAGAGCCGCGAGCCAACCGCCAGCCCGAGCATGATGGTGACAATATTGATAATCTCGTTTTGAGCCGCACGACTGAGGCGTTCCACAACGCCTGCTTCGCGCAGCAGATTGCCAAAGGTCAGCATCCCGATCAGCGGAGCCGCCGAGGGCAGCAACAGAGCACACAAAAATAGCACCACAAACGGGAATAAAATGCGCTCTAAATGCGACACTGGCCGCAGTTGCTGCATGACCACCGCCCGCTCTTTTTGAGTCGTCAGTAGCCGCATGATCGGTGGCTGAATAATCGGCACCAGCGCCATGTAAGAATAAGCCGCCACCGCAATCGCACCCAGCAAATCCGGAGCCAGCCGCGAGGCGAGAAAAATCGCCGTCGGCCCATCAGCTCCGCCAATAATGGCAATCGCCGAGGCCTCTTCGAGGGTGAAATTCAGGTTCATCCCGGGCAAGAAATGCAGCGCCACCGCACCGAGCAAGGTGGCAAAGATGCCAAATTGTGCCGCAGCCCCCAGCAATAAGGTCGAGGGGCGGGCAATGAGCGCACCAAAATCAGTCAGCGCCCCAACCCCCATAAAGATCAACAGTGGGAAGATGCCGGTCTCGATGCCAATGGCATAAATCTGACCAAACATGCCATCGGGGCCACCGATGCCTGTCAGGGGGATGTTGCTCAATAATGCGCCAAACCCAATCGGCACCAGCAGTAATGGCTCGAATTTTTTGGCAATCGCAAGATAAAGGAGCAGGGCGCTAATGCTCATCATCACGAGCTGTTCCCAAGTGAAATTGGGAATGCCCATCGATGCCCATAGCCTGAGCAACTCGTCCATTGGTTAGCCTAACACCAACAAGGGCGCACCCAGCGTCACTGCGTCCCCTGGTCTGACATGAATCTCACGCACTGTGCCAGCCACTGAGGCACGCACCTCAGTTTCCATCTTCATTGCCTCAAGTACCAACAGCACATCGCCCGCAGCGACCTGATGCCCAGGCTGAACATTAAGACGCACGATGTTACCTGCCAGCGGTGCCTCAAGCACCTGAGCGGTGCTACTCGCTGCTGGAGTCGGCTGTGATGCTGGAGTTAGATCAGTGATCGCGCCCTCGGGAGTCACCACCACATGATAACTTTTACCATTAACATCAATCTGATAACGCTCAGGCATGCTGGGCACTGGAGCCAACGACGGCGTGGTCGTCTGTTCTATGACCGCTTGCTTTTCTTGGGCATCTAGCTCCCAGGGCGGTGACTCAAATGCTGCGGCATTGCCGCGATTTTCGAGAAATTTAAGCCCAATTTGCGGGAACATGGCATAGGTGATGACATCATCGACTGCTTCTTTGGCGAGTGCAAAGCCGCGCTCTGTTGCCAAATCGTTCAGCTCTTTGGTCAGCCGCGCCAGCTCATCTTCGATCAGATCCGCCGGGCGGCAGCGAATCGGTTCCTCGCCATTGAGCACCTGTGCTTGCAAGGCGCTGTTGACAGGTGCCGGGGTCGAGCCATAAGCCCCCTTGAGCACCCCTGCGGTCTCTGTGGTCACGGTTTTGTAACGCTCGCCAGTGAGCACATTTAACACCGCCTGTGAGCCAACAATCTGTGAGGTCGGTGTGACCAGGGCAATATGCCCCAAATCTTCACGCACTCGCGGAATCTCTTCAAGCACCTCATCGAGCCGGTCGCTTGCCCCTTGCTCACGCAGTTGGTTTTCCATGTTGGTGAGCATCCCACCAGGCACCTGGGCAACCAGAATGCGCGAATCGACTCCTTTTAATGCCCCTTCAAAACGAGCATATTTTTTGCGCACCTCACGGAAATAGGCGGCGATTTCTTCGAGTAGCTTGATATTCAGCCCAGTATCGCGGGAGGTGCCCTCAAAAATTGCCACCACGGACTCGGTCGGCGAATGGCCATAGGTCATGCTCATCGACGAGATTGCGGTATCGACGATATCAACCCCTGCCTCAGCCGCCTTGACGATGGTCGAGGTACTCAGCCCGGTCGTGGCATGACAGTGCAGCGCAATCGGCACCTCACAGACTTCTTTGAGCCGCCCAACCAGCTCCTCGGCATCATAGGGACGCAACAGCCCTGCCATGTCCTTGATCGCAATCGAATGACAGCCTAAATCTTCAAGCTGCCGCGCCAGATCAAGCCAGTAGTCGAGATGATGCACCGGGCTGACGGTATACGACAGCGCCCCTTGGGCGTGGGCACCTGTCGCCAGTGCTGCCTTGACTGCCTGTTTGAAATTGCGAATATCGTTCATCGCATCAAAAATGCGAAACACATCGATGCCGTTTTTCACCGCCCGCTCGACAAAGGCATCCACCACATCATCGGCATAATGGCGATAGCCGAGCAAATTCTGACCACGCAACAGCATCTGCTGGCGCGTCTTGGGCATTGCCGCTTTCAGCCGGCGCAACCGCTCCCACGGGTCTTCACCCAGATAGCGGATACAGGCATCAAAGGTCGCCCCGCCCCAGGTCTCCAGTGACCATAACCCGATCTGATCAAGCTTGGGCGCGATGGGCAACATATCGTCAATGCGCATCCGTGTCGCCAGCAGTGATTGGTGTGCATCGCGCAGCACAAGGTCGGTGATGCCCAGTGGTGTTTTCTGATTCATGTGTGTGATTTTATTGGCAATGAGAGGATAATCGATGACATTGACCAGCGCGATAGCGTGCAATCGCCGCGCTGATCACCACAATCAGTTCATAGTTGTCTAATTCTGGTGCAGGGCTGATCACAGCAGGCGTTTCTGCCGGAGCAAAGCGTGCCGCCAGCGCCGACATGGCACGCAGCAGCACCACCAATAATAGCAAAAAGCTAAAGACGATCAGCATCCCGATCCCCATTAGCGTTAAGCCTTCTGCAATCAGTACAGTTCCCATCCGCGTCGATTCCTACAAATAAACGGGCGCGTTAATCAAGAAGCATCAAACGGATGCCGTATCACCAAAGTTTGAGCGCGATCCGCGCCCGTTGAGATCAAATCAATCGGGCATTGGGCGAGCTGTTCAATACACTCTAAATATGCCCGCGCCTCTGCTGGCAGGTCAGCATAGCGCGACACGCGGCAGGTTGCTTGTGGCCAGCCGGGCAATTCAATATAGCGCGGCTTCACCTGCGCCAGTGCCTCTGCGCCAAAGGGTGGCGCGTCGAGTTCTTGGCCATCCAACTCATAGCCGGTGCAGATGCGCAAGGTTTCCAGACCATCGAGCACATCGAGCTTGGTGATACATAGCCCGGAAACGCTGTTGATGCTAATTGAGCGGCGCAGTGCCACCATATCCAGCCAGCCACAGCGCCGCTT
>SKYD01000138.1 GCA_007128075.1 Thiorhodovibrio sp. | reverse complement strand
TGGAACGCTCAACCAGCCTCAGCCCTTCGGGGCTATGTTATGAGTGAATGTATAGGTACTTTGGGGTGCTCCACCAGCCCCAAACTCTACGGTGAACCGTTAAACAGCACAGGGCGCGGCACTGGGCAGTGCGGTTCACGCGAAACCACTCAATAACATTGGCGAGGTGGCCATCAACTCATTATGAGGCAGCGAAAGCTATGAATCGAGTGTTTGTTTTAGACACGAATAAAAGACCGTTAATGCCGACTAGTCCGATACGGGCGCGGCGGCTACTACGGGACAAAAAAGCGGCTGTGTATCGGATGCATCCATTCACGATCATCCTCAAGTACTCAGTTGAACCAACCCCACAACCCATCGAAGCCAAGTTTGATCCTGGCTCCAAGACCACTGGTGTCGCCTTGGTGGCTGAGTTTCCCCAGCAGGGGCGCTTGGTGCTGTGGGCGGCAAATCTCAACCATCGCGGTGACAGCATTCGCAAGCGGTTAGCGGATCGCCGTGCAATTCGGCGCAATCGACGCAACCGCAAAACTCGCTATCGGCAAGCGCGTTTCGACAACCGTTGTCGTCCTGATGGTTGGCTGCCGCCGTCGCTACAAAGCCGCGTCGATAATGTCGAAAACTGGCTGAAAAAAATCATTGATCGCGCACCGCTTGTCACCGTTGCTGTTGAAACAGCCCGTTTTGATACCCAAGCACTGCAAAATCCCGAAATCAGCGGTGTTGAGTATCAGCAAGGCGAACTGGCAGGCTACGAACTGCGTGAATATCTGTTGGAAAAGTGGAACCGTACCTGTGCTTATTGTGACGCACAGCATGTACCTCTGGAAATTGAGCACATTGTGTCACAAAGCAAAGGTGGATCAGATCGCGTCAGTAATTTGACATTAGCCTGTCACGACTGCAATCAAAAGAAAGGCAATCAGCCGCTTGAGGTCTTTTTGGCGCATAATCCCAAGCGATTGGCGAGGATTAAAGCACACGCCAAAGCACCTCTAAAAGATGCGGCTGCCGTCAATGCAATCCGCTATGCCATCGGCAACGCGCTCAAAAAGTTTGGGTTGCCAGTTTCGTTTTGGTCAGGTGGGCGTACCAAAAAGAACCGTGTTAGCCAAGGTTATGCCAAAGATCACTGGATTGATGCCGCATGTGTTGGTGAAACCGGTGCAGCCGTACATATTCCACAAGAGACGAGACCGCTGATCATCACCGCCACTGGCAGAGGGCAGCGTCAAGTCACTCGCGTCAATAAGTTCGGATTTCCCTGCGCTAAAGCCAAAACTGGGAAAACTGTCAATGGAATCAGAACAGGGGATATTGTGAAAATTATTCAACCCAAAGGCAAATATGCTGGTGAGTATCGTGCTCGTGTGACGGCGATCAAGAACAGCAACAACTATATTTCGATCACCGTTAATCGCAAACAAACTTGGTTTGCTGCAAAATTAGCGCACATCATGCAACGCGGAGATGGTTACGCTTATGCTTACGCCTGAAACAACGGCGTGTGCTCTACTTCGTTATGCGACTCGCTGGCGGGTCGTTCGTCATCCATGACTCGCTCCAGTGCTCGATATAGCCATTGCCGCGTCCTTGTAGGGCGCGAATTCGGGCATTGCGCAACCGCTCCCAAGCATCAGGTGGATCGGCATTGTTCCACTCGGCATACATGCGCTGATCTTTGCCACTGAGTGGAATCTCATAGGTGTCACGCATATAGAGCATGGTGCGGGCAATGTCGCCGCGCACGGCATCTGGCGGCTGAGCACGGCGCATGCTGCTATTGATGCGGATTGCACAGCCGCCATATTGCTGCCCTTGGCGCACCGGTCCCCAGTTATAATTTGAACGGCGACCGTTGATGTAACCCACGGCGGGAAATAAATTGTGTAAATCATTGTGCGCGGCAGCAAACACTGGATCCGCCCGCTCACAGCACGCCCGCCCCGCCAGAGTGCCACCGTCGCTGGTTCGACAGGCCGCGAACCGTTCTGGCTGCTGCCAACAGCGCCGAAACTGACCAAAGCGTGAGGCAGGAAACACATGCTCGACCTCAACCCGCAGGGCGCGGGCTTGATCTGCCAAGTCAGTCAACGCACAGGATTGCAATGCCACAACGCGCTGGGCATCATAGCGACAGCCACAATAAAAAGTCTCGCGCCGATCAAAATACACCCGGTCATAGAGCAGCCGCCGTGCTGCGGCAAACGAGCCTGGAGTTTGGGGTAAATTCGCGGGTGTGCTTTCCGCCGTGGTCCACAACAACCACTGATCACTCAATTGTTGACCAAGACGGGCAATGGCTGGCCAATCAAACACCCCATCGCGTGCTTGATCAATTAGTCGCCGCGCATCCGCCGACCAGGCAATAAAGGGCTGCACCTCATCTGGCAGATGTTGGGTCACCGACGGCGGCAGATAGAGTGCGCCAGCAACCATTGCCAGCACCAGCGCAATGATACGCCACTGGCGCAGCCAACGCAGCGCGGGCTGTTGTTTTTGACGACGCCGACGCGAAGAGCGGGAACGACGGGGCATAAAAAATCCTTATTGGTCAATCACCCCCGCATTATCCGCTGCGGGGAATCTGGCGGGATGTTTGTTAAAAACAGCACGATGGAAAAATATGCGTATACTATACAACACCACTAAGCAATCTAGCCCGGGCATGATATGTTGAAACAGTTTTTTATCCGATTTGGGAGCGTCGCACTTCTTGCAACAGCAATGCCATTGTTTGCTGCCGATCCGCTGGCGCTGCTGTATCCGCTAGCAGACAGCCAGACCACGCCCGCCGCTCGCCGCCAAAATGATGGCTTTATGGTGCGTCAGGGTGCGGTGATGTTCAAGCCAGGGAATGAGCTTAGTGATCGCATGTCGCACCAGATGCGCAACGGCAGTGGCCAGCAGCACCAGTTGCATCATCAGCGGCTGAATCTGGGCTTTTTCGATGATGCCCAGTTTGAGTTTGTTATCGATTCAGCCACCCAGCCGACAGCGGATACCCTGGCAATCACCGCCCACCGCCCCACAGCAACGCTCTCAACCCTGTCCTTGACCCTGAGCGATGCGCACTATTTGATAACATTCACTGATCCCGACAGCGGGCAGATTTATCGGGTGGTCGGGGAAAGTGCCAGCGGTTTAGGCACTGTAACCCAGCTCAACAGTGCGGCTCGTGGGCGGGTGATTCGCCCTGAAGCACTGCGACCGCCACAGGATTAAGATCATGTATTTGCAATTCGTTTCTTGGCGACCGCGATCTGCACGGCACCTACTCGGCATCATTAGTCTGTGGCTGATGTGTTCTGCCAG
>SKYD01000039.1 GCA_007128075.1 Thiorhodovibrio sp. | reverse complement strand
TTAAAAATATAGTAATATAACTATCCTACATTGTAATAACGAGGAATCAGACGATGGCGTTAGTCAACCCGCACGGCGGCGGCGATCTTAAACCTCTGTTAATCACTGGCGATGCCTTGCCTGCTGCGCTATCCCGAGCGCAGAGCTTACCCCAGGTGCCAGTGAGCTCGCGTGAGGCGGGCGACATCATCATGCTCGGCATCGGTGGCTTCACGCCACTCGATGGCTTTATGACCCATGCCGACTGGCAAGCGGTCTGCGATGGGATGAAGCTGGCGAGTGGGCTGTTTTGGCCGATTCCCATCACCCTATCCACCACGCCAGAGATTGCCGATGGGCTGAGCATCGGCAGCGACATTGCCCTGACCGATCCTGCGGGGACAATTCTCGCCACCATGCGGCTGACCGAAAAATACCGCATTGACAAAGCCCATGAATGCGCGATGGTGTTCAAAACCACCGATCTCGATCATCCTGGGGTCAAGATGGTCATGGAGCAAGGCGAGGTGAATCTTGCCGGCCCGATTCAGGTGCTCTCGCAAGGCGGGTTTCCTGAAAAATACGGCGATCTATTCCTGACCCCTCAGCAAACCCGCGCTCTGTTCACCGAGATGGGCTGGAGCAAAGTCGCCGCTTTTCAAACCCGTAACCCGATGCACCGCTCGCATGAATATCTTGCCAAGGTGGCGATTGAAACCTGCGACGGGGTGTTGATTCATTCTCTGCTTGGCAACCTCAAGCCGGGTGATATTCCTGCCGAGGTGCGCTCCAAGGCGATTGCAACCCTAGTTGAACATTATTTCGTCAACAACACCATCGTCCAAGCCGGCTATCCTTTAGATATGCGCTATGCTGGGCCGCGTGAGGCGTTGTTACATGCCGTGTTTCGTCAAAACTACGGCTGTTCGCATCTGATCGTTGGTCGTGACCATGCCGGTGTCGGCAGCTATTATGGTCCCTTCGATGCCCATCAGATTTTTGATGAGATTCCAGCAGGCTCTTTGGAAACCCAGCCGCTAAAAATCGACTGGACTTTCTGGTGTTACAAATGCGGCGGCATGGCATCAGCCCGCACCTGTCCGCATGAGCCAGCGGATCGGCTGTTGCTGTCCGGCACCAAATTGCGCGAGATGCTCTCGACCAATGCCGAGGTGCCGCCAGAGTTTTCGCGTCCCGAGGTGCTTGCCATTCTCCGCGACTATTATGCGACCCTGAATTAAAACAGTTGTTTGTTAAGCCGTTGAGTGCAGCGGCATTGTGTTCACCTAAACCCTGTAATGGAGGTCTTTTATGAATCCTTTTGCCCATGTGCCGGAGTTTTTTCCGGTCACGATGCAGCTCTATGTGCTGCTGATGATGGCGTTGGTGGTTGCTGGCACCATCATCGACCTCAAGCACAAAAAGAGTGCTGATTTTTTCTTTGCCAACTCCAAAAAGCAACAGGCCAATGCCGAGCGCCAGCTCAATCAGGCGCAAAAAACCCCGATCATCATCAAAACCCTAACCACTGATATTCTGCTCTCGGCTGAGTTTCACAATCCACAACGGCGGCTGGCGCATCTGCTCAAGATGTATGGCTTTATCCTGTTTCTGTTCAGTACCCTGATTATGGTGTTCACCGGTGCTGGCGGACTCTGGGGGCTGTTGTGGCATGTCGGGGCGCTGATGGTGTGCGTGGGCGGCTACTGGTTCTGGTTTAAGCTGCGCGTCGATGTGTCCGCTGAGGGGCATCAGTGGTATGAGGTTGTGCCAGCGGATCTGTTTATCCTCTCGCTGTTGGGCACCACCACCTTTGCGCTGGCGTGGTCTGTCACCCATAGCAGCCTGTTTTTCTCGCTGTTTATCCTGTCAAGCACCATCCTGTTTGGTAGCGTGCGCTGGTCAAAATTTGCGCACATGTTCTTCAAACCCGCCGCTGCGGTGCAAAAGCATCTTGCCAAGGCCGATGGCTCACGCGACAACCTGCCCGCTCCTGCTGACAAGCCCGCGCAATTTGGGCTGGGCATCAAACGCGAATTGCCACAGCACTATTGATCTCAACTTTAAGGAGAACTGATTGCCATGCCAACCTTTGTTTATATGACGCGCTGTGATGGCTGCGGCCATTGTGTTGATATTTGTCCCTCGGACATCATGCACATCGACAAGACCTATCGGCGCGCGCTCAACATCGAGCCGAACATGTGCTGGGAATGTTATTCCTGCGTCAAAGCCTGTCCGCAAAATGCGATTGACTGTCGTGGCTATGCCGACTTCGCGCCGCTGGGGCATAGTGTGCGTGCGCTGCGTGAGGAAGAAAAAGGCACCATCGCCTGGAAGATCAAATTCCGTGATGGGCGGGTCAAAGATTTTCTCTCGCCGATCACCACCCAGCCCTGGGGCGAGAAGATCCCCCGACTGGCGGATTTGCCCAACCCCGATGACCTCGATTCACCAAGGCTGTGTTTCGAGCCAGAGGCACTGAATGTTGACAGCGGCCTGCCCACCATCTCCAAGGATAAATTCAAGCAAGGGGTCTACTACTAATGACCAAATTCAAAACCGTTTTTGAAGAATGCGACATCTTAGTCGTCGGCGGCGGCATGGGCGGCACCGGTGCTGCGTATGAGGCGCGCTATTGGGGGCGTGATCTAAAAATCGTTGTTGCCGAAAAAGCCAACATCGACCGCAGCGGCGCGGTGGCACAGGGGCTCTATGCCATCAACTGTTACATGGGGATGCAGTGGGGCGAGAATCAGCCCGAAGATCATGTCCGCTATGCTCGCAATGACCTGATGGGCATGGTGCGCGAGGATCTTGCTTACGACATGGCACGCCATGTTGATTCAGCAGTTCATAAGTTCGAGGAATGGGGTCTGCCGTTGATGCGCAATCCCGAAAACGGGCGTTATCAGCGCGAAGGCAAATGGCAGATCATGATCCACGGCGAGAGCTATAAGCCCATCGTCGCCGAGGCGGCTAAAAAGTCCGCTGATAAGATCTATAACCGCATCATGGTCACCCATCTGTTGATGGACGAGAGCAAAGCCAACCGCGTCGGTGGAGCGATTGGCTTTAATGTGCGCACGGGTGATCTGCATGTTTTCAAGGCAAAATGCGTCATCGTTGCCGCTGGCGGTGCTTCGCATATCTTCAAGCCGCGTTCAGTCGGTGAGGGCATGGGGCGCACTTGGTACGCACCCTGGAGCAGTGCCTCGGCCTATGCGCTGCCGATCATGGCGGGTGCCAAGATGACGCAGATGGAAAACCGCATCGTGTTGTGTCGCTTCAAAGACGGCTACGGCCCAGTCGGTGCGTATTTCTTGCACCTCAAGACCTACACCCAAAATGCCTATGG
>SKYD01000034.1 GCA_007128075.1 Thiorhodovibrio sp. | reverse complement strand
TTTTTAACCGCCTATTTTACCTCTTATGTCGATTACGATTTCACCGCCAAACTGGAGGATGAGCTGGATGCGGTTTCACGCGGTGAAGAAGAGTGGATTCCGCTGCTAGAACAATTCTGGAAGCCATTTAAGCACCAGGTTGATCACACCCTGATCCATGTCCAGCGCAGCGATGTCACCCAAGAGACCATTGATGAGGTCTGCCCCAAATGCGGTGGGCAGCTTTCAAAACGCCTCGGGCGCAATGGGCTGTTTATCGGCTGCACCCAATATCCAGAGTGCGATTACACCCGCAATCTGCACGAGGACCATCAGCCGACTGCCGAGCCAGAGATCGTCGCTGGTCGCCAGTGCCCGGAATGTGGCGCGAACCTAGAAATTAAGCACGGTCGTTATGGCAAATTTATTAGCTGCTCGTCCTATCCCAAATGTCGCCACATTGAGCCGCTGGAAAAGCCCGAAGATACCGGGGTTCGTTGCCCGCAATGTCAGCAAGGCACTTTGCAGAAAAAACGCTCCAAGCGTGGCAAAATTTTTTATTCTTGCTCGACCTATCCCAAATGTGATTACGCATTGTGGAATGAGCCAATTGATCAGCCCTGTCCGCAGTGTGGCTGGCCGCTGTTGACCCAAAAGACCACCAAGAGCAAGGGCACCCAGCATGTCTGCCCACAAAAAGACTGCAATTATCAAATCGTAGTCGATACCGATGTCGCCTAATCCAATCAGTGTCACCCGTTTAGCTCTAGCGCGGCATTGGCTGCACGCCGGCGGCATCATCGCCTATCCAACCGAGGCCGTCTATGGCTTAGGCTGTGATCCACGCAATGGCGCGGCAGTGAAACGCTTGTTGGCGATGAAACAACGCCCACAGCACAAAGGGCTGATTTTAATTGCCGATCGGTTTGAGGCGTTAGCGCCCTATGTGCATCTGCTCGATGCAGAGCGAATGGCAGAAATCCGGGCAAGCTGGCCTGGACCCAATACTTGGCTGCTTCCGGCGCGTGAGACCACGCCCGATTGGCTGACTGGTTCTCATCGCACACTGGCGGTGCGGGTCACTGCCCACCCGCTGGCTGCGGCATTGTGTCGCGCATGGGGTGGGGCGTTGGTCTCGACCAGCGCCAATCTAGGCTCACGCCCACCAGCGCGGCGGGCACTTGAGGTGCGTTGGCGTTTGACCATGCAGCCCGATCTGATTGTTGCCGGCGCTTGCGCGGGCAGTGACCGCCCTTCTACGATTCGTGACGGGCTGAGTGGTCGGTTGTTGCGGGGATAAGAAATCCTAAATCATGCGTTATCTGCCTATTTTTCTTGATATTCAGCACCAACCCTGTTTGGTGATCGGCGGCGGCCCAGTGGCTTATCGCAAGCTGGCAACCTTGCTTCGGGCAGGTGCCAAGGTGCGGCTGGTGGCGCCTGAGTTGACCTCCGAACTCGCCGAGTTGGCAGCCGAGGGGGCGATTGAGCATCAGGCGCGGCTGTTTGTTGACGCAGATCTCGATCAGATGCGGTTGGTGATTGCCGCCACCGCTGATCGCGCTGTCAATCGCCAGATTGCTGAACTTGCCAAGCAGCGCAACATTCCAGTCAATGTCGCCGATCAGCCCGCCGATTGCAGCTTTATCATGCCTGCGATGATTGATCGCTCGCCAGTGGTAGTCGCGGTGTCCACTGGCACCGCCTCGCCAGTGTTGGCGCGGATGATTCGGGCACGACTGGAATCATTGGTTCCAGCGGGCTATGGTCGGCTGGCGGATCTGTGCGCCCGTTATCGGGATCAGGTCAAGGCGCGTTTTGGCGAACAGCGCGAACGGCGGCATTTTTGGGATCGGGTGTTGCAAGGCGGGGTTGCCGAGCGGGTGTTTTCGGGGCATCTCGATGAGGCCGATGCTGCGATGGAGCAGGCACTGGCAGAGGATCATCCGCAGTCGGGGATGGGCGAGGTCTATTTGGTCGGAGCTGGGCCTGGCGATCCGGATTTGCTGACATTTCGTGCCTTGCGGCTGATGCAGCAGGCTGATGTGGTGGTCTATGATCGGCTGGTTGCTAAGCCGATTATCAATATGGTGCGCCGCGATGCCAAGCACATCTATGTCGGCAAAGAGCGCAATTCGCACACCATGCGCCAAGAAGAAATCAATGCTTTGTTAGCAGAATTGGCGCAAGCGGGGCATCGGGTGTTGCGACTCAAAGGCGGCGATCCGTTTATTTTTGGGCGCGGCGGCGAGGAAATCGATACTCTGGCTGCTCAAGGGGTGCCCTTTCAGGTCGTCCCCGGCATCACCGCCGCCAATGGCTGCGCCTGCTATGGCGGAATTCCACTGACCCACCGCGATTATGCCCAATCTGTGACCTTTGTCACCGGGCATCTCAAAGATGGCACCATTAACCTCAATTGGGCGCAATTGGCGCAACCCCATCAAACCGTGGTGTTTTATATGGGATTGGTGGGGCTGGCGGTGATCGTAGAGCGGCTGTTGGCGCATGGTGTTCCGCCGACGATGCCGATTGCACTGGTGCAGCAGGGCACGACCCACATGCAGAAAGTCTATGTCGGCACACTCGCCACGATTTTAGACGCTGTTGAGCGCGACCCACCGCAGCCGCCGACCTTGATCATTGTTGGCGAGGTGGTGCAACTGCGCGACAAACTCGCCTGGTTTCAGGCTGTTGAAGACCCCGAGCGCGGTGCCACCACGCCCATTTTGCCTGATGGCTAACCGCTGGCGCTGGCTGCTTATTTTGGGCATGCTCACGCTAGGCATCCGCGCCGAGCATAGCGAAGACATCATAATTGATGACCCCGAGGATCCGCGCCCGATGCTGCGGGTGGGAGTCAGCCAGACTGCAACCCCACTGGTGTTTGTTGAAGACGGGGTGTTGCGCGGTCTGGAGATGGATTTGGCGCGTGAGTTAAGCCAGGCGTTAGATGTCGAGCTGCGGGTGTTGCCAGTGCCAGAGCCGCGCTTGATTGAGGCACTGCGTGGTGGGCGAATTGATTTATTGCTCACACAAAAAGAAATCAGCACGCTGCATCGCCAGCGGCTGTCTGCCAGTATGCCGTTGTTTGCCGTCGGCCAATATGCCGTTGTTCATCAACGCAATCTCACCCGCTTTGCTCGTCTGCTGGATATTTTGATCAGCACGGCGCGGGTCGGCTATCAACACACCAGCACTGGTGCTCGCCTGGTTCACCGTCTAATGCCGCAGGCGATCCGCGTGCCATTTGACACCACAGCGGCGGGATTTGATGCCTTGCGTGCCCAGGAGATTGATCTTTTTGTTGCCGATGCCCCCGATACCTGGCAGTTATTGGCGAATCTTGAGGAACAAGAGCTGGTTGTGCTGTTAGAACCGCTGCACCGTGAACAGCTCGTCTGGGCGGTGCGTGAGCAAGATGTCGATTTGTTGGAACAAATTGATGCAGTCATTACTGAGTGGCACGCCACTGGGCGGTTGTCCTGGCTGTTAAAACGCTGGTTTCCAGTCACTGCCAGTTTGAGCGATTAGTAGCCTCCGTTGTCATCTTGCCACATCTCGGCGGCAAAGCGCAGCACCCGATTGCGTCCTTCAGTTTTGGCACGATACAGCGCGACATCAGCATATTTCAGGGTCTGCCAGAAGGTCTCGCTGTCTTCAGGAAATAACGCCACGCCGACAGAGATGGTTTTATTCAGCTCCCCGCCGGCAATGCGGAATTTATAACTTTCGACGGCACGGCGAATTTTTTCTGCGACCCGCGTGGCAAGTTCAGCATCGGTATCGGGTAATAAAATGACAAACTCCTCGCCACCAAAACGAATCACCATATCCGAGGCGCGAACACTTTGTTTTAACACCTCAGCCAGTGCCTTGAGCACCGCATCTCCAGCATCGTGGCCGTGGGTGTCATTGACCATTTTAAAATAGTCTAAATCGAGTAATAAAATTGCCAAATTGGTTTGGCGACGCTTGGCAGTTGCCACCAGGGTCTCGACATATTCTTCTAAGAACCGCCGATTGTGCAGCCCCGTCATCGCGTCTTGCAGTGCCGATTCTCGTAGCGTTTCAGTCAGCCGCTTGGCCTCCAACACAGGCGCCATCTCGCGGATAAACATCAGAACATAAGGGACTTGCAATGCTAAACAGGGGGCGATGGTTTTGGTGGTCACCAACTGCACCACGCTGCCGACCACGCCTGATTGGATGATTGGCACACAATAATGCTGGCGGGTTTCATTGCCCAGTGCATTGGGGACAAATGCGGTACAAATGTGTTCTTGATTAAGCCCATCGACGAGATGCCCAGTCCGCCGCGCACGACAGCGTTCGTTGCGCACCAAAATTTGTGGATCGCACCACAGACAGCCCTGATCCTGTTTGCCATTGACGGTGATGACCTGCAAATGGCCATTGTCTAGGGTTTCATAAAATGAGTATTCGAGCAGACCAAAGCGGTCGGTGAGCAGACGGCCAAAGCGGTTATAAATCTCGGCTTTGGTCTCGTCTTCCTCGATGGTGATTTTGAATGTTGCCGCATCCGCGAGGCTGTTGACCATATCAATGGTCGCCTCAAGCTGGTTGTCGATGCCGCTGGGCATGCGTCCAGTGAGCTGGGCGACCCGCTCGACAATGCTTGACAGTCCGTGCTCTAAATATCCCAACAGCCGATTGACATGAGCGGCAATTGCCCCGACATCATCCACAGTGCGCTGAGTTACCCGCGCCTTAAATTGGCCTTTTAGTGCTTGCTGTACCACCTCGCCAATCTCAGTGGCAGTATCGCCAACCGGTAACATCAGCCGCCGCGCCCCAACAATCGCCAGCAACGAAAACACCGCAACAGTGATGATAATCCCCATCACGCTAGTCACTGCGTGTCTACGCAAGCCAGAGAGCAACAGCTCAATAGTGACAGCACCCAGCACATCGCCTTCGGCAACCTGATGACATTGTAGACAATTCGGGGTCCCTTGCGAGCTGGCAATGTAGGGAATGGTGCCGCGAAACACCGGCTCACCTGCCTCATCAATGATGCTAAACCGCGCTCGGCCTTCGTTTAGCACCTGTGCCTCAATGCGATCCGCCACCATCTCGCGTTTCAAACCTTCACCAAACTGCTGGCTCACCAATGGCGAACGAATCACCCGCGCCATACTCAGCCCCTGCACCTCCATCAATCGCTCCAGAAACTGCTCGCGCTTGTCGATGGTGCCGTTGATCATCGCCTCCGTGAGGTGTACACGAACAATCTCGGCGGCAGTTTGCACATGCGTCGTTGATGAGGCCAGCGCAAAGGAGCGAAAGGCATAGAGTGAAATGATCACCAACGCAATTAAAATACTCGTCGCCAAGGCAACGAACAGCAAAGTGACCTTGCGGTTGAGATTCATCACTAAATCGATCAGTTTTTAACCCAGCAAGACTGTGCAACAATGGGGGGCTAGAGATCACCCACGATCTTAATCGCCATCAATCTGGATCGTGGTGCTGTTGCCATGTTCAGATCATTGATCAAATGGCTATAAATCGTGCAAATTAAATCTATTATGTCATCATCATCAATTTCTTGCAACGAATTGTATGCTATCCATCGCTGGGGCGAGGGCTATGTCGAGGTCAATGATCAGGGGCATCTGTGTGTGCGTCCCGATCCTGCGCACCCAACACAGATTGACCTGGTTGCATTAACCGAGCATCTGCGCGCCGAGGGCTTGTCGCTGCCGGTGCTGGTGCGCTTTGATGATCTGTTGCGCCATCGGGTGCGGCATCTGCAAACCGCCTTTGCCACTGCGATCAATCAGCACGCTTATCAGGGCACCTATCGACCAGTGTATCCAATTAAGGTCAATCAGCAGCGCAGCGTGGTGCGCGCCATTTTAAGCGCGGGCGGGATTGGTCTGGAAGCTGGCAGCAAGCCTGAGCTGCTGGCGGTGTTGGCACTGGCTCCCGCAGGCGAGACTGTGGTTTGCAATGGCTATAAAGACCGCGAATACATCCGGCTGGCGCTGATTGGCCAACAACTGGGGCTGCGGGTGTTGATCGTGATTGAAAAGCCCTCGGAGCTGGCACTGGTGGTTGAAGAGGCGACACGGCTTGATGTCACGCCCATGCTCGGCATTCGGGTGCGTTTAGCCTCGGCTGCCGCTGGCAAATGGCAAAACAGCGGCGGCGAAAAAGCCAAATTTGGGCTATCGGCGCACCAGATTTTAACGCTCATGGAACAATTACGCGCCACTGATCAGTTGGGGTGGCTGCGGCTGCTCCACGCCCATCTTGGCTCGCAGATTCCTAGCTTGCGCGATATTCGTGCTGGCGTGACCGAGCTGGGGCGTTTTTATGTTGAGTTACGCGCCCTCGGCGCACCCTTGGAGATTCTCGATCTCGGCGGTGGATTGGGGGTGGATTATGAGGGCACCCGCACTCGCGCCTACTGTTCGGTCAATTATAGCCTGGCGGATTATGCCGAGAGCATCGTGGCGACCTTGGCGCGGCTGTGCCACGACAGCCAGGTGCCAGCGCCAGATTTGATTACCGAATCAGGGCGCGCACTCAGTGCGCATCATGCGGTGCTGATTACCGATGTCATCGACCGCGAGCAAGCACCAGGCGGCGACTGTCCGCCACATTTGGCACTTGACCACGACGACCCCGATCTTGAGGCACTTGCCGAGACCCTAAACCGGGTGGCAATTGATCCTCCCGAAGAGTGTTTGGCGCGAGCGGGTGAGTACCGTGCTTCCGTGCGTGAACGATTTGTTCAAGGTGGATTAACCCTTGCTGCTCATGCTCGGGCTGACGCGCTCTATGCGGCACTCTGTCGGGCACTGCGTCCACGACTCTCCCATAGCAATCGGCGGCAGCGTGAATGGCTGGATCGAATCAACACCGATCTGGCGGATAAGCTGTTTTGTAATTTTTCGGTGTTTCAGTCGCTGCCCGATGTGTGGGCGATTGATCAGATTTTTCCCATTGTCCCGCTGCAACGATTGCACGAACCGCCAACGGGGCGCGCCATTATCCACGATCTAACCTGCGATTCCGATGGCTGTATCCGCTATTATGTTGATCAAGACGGGATTGAAGCCAGCGTCTCGCTGCATGACTTCGATCCACAGCAAGAAAGCTATTTGCTGGGCTTTTTTATGGTCGGGGCCTATCAGGAGATTCTTGGCGATATTCACAATTTGTTTGGAGATACCGACGCAGTGAATGTGTGCCTCGATGCACAAGCAGCAAACGGCTACCGCCTGCTAGAGCCAGAACGCGGCGATGCCACCGAAGAGCTGTTGCGCTCAGTACACTTTGAGCCACGGGCACTGCTGGCTGGCTATCGTCGCTTACTGCAAAATAGCCCGCTTGATCGCACCACCCGCGAACAATTTTTTCTGGAACTCAAAGCGGGACTCTATGGCTATACCTATTTGAGTGATGGGGCTTAATGCAACCCACTAAAAACATCCGCCGTCATTGTCGTGCTGCCAGACAAGCATTGACAGCAGGTCAACAACGCGCCCATGCCGAGGCGGTGGCGCGGCAGGTGGTGTGCTTGCGTTGGCTACAGCGGGCGCGCCGCATTGGCTTTTATCATGCCAGCGATGGTGAATTAAACCCCGCAATCATTGCCGAGCGTTTGAGCAAGCGACAGTGGCATCTTCCAGTGTTGCGACGCTTAAAGCCTAACCGCCTGTGGTTTGCTCGTTATCGGCGCGGAGATGTGCTGATTGCGAATCGCTATCGCATCGGCGAGCCAGCGCCAGCACGACGGCGACTCAGTGCCATGCAGCTTGATGTGTTGCTGGTGCCGGTGGTGGCATTTGATGCCACTGGTCAGCGGTTGGGGATGGGCGGCGGATTTTATGACCGCACCCTCTCAGCTTTGCGGTCGCGGCACAGCTGGCGGCGACCAAAGCTGATCGGGCTGGCGCATGAGCTGCAACGGATTGACGCGCTCTCACCACGCCCCTGGGATGTGCGGCTCGATGTGATTGTCACCGAGGCCGGCTGTTATTATTGCTAATAGCCGCCTTTGCGGTTGACCGCTGGCAGTCCGGCGATCTTGGTGCCTTGTTTGGTCGGTGCCAGCGGAAACAGTTTATAAACATCTTTGCTGGTTGGTTTCGAGCCCCAGAGTTTCCCGATGTCCTTGAGCAGGGCGCGCTCCATCGGCTGATTTTGGTTGTTGTTGAGATATTCATCACGCAGATAGTTGATGATGTCCCAATGTTTCTCTGTTAATTCAATGCCTTCGCTTTCAGCGATTGCCTCGGCAACCTCTGTGCTCCAATCATTGAGATTGACCAAAAACCCGCTGTCGGTGGTTTCAATCTGGGTGCCATTGACCTCAATTGCCATCAGGATTCTCCTTTTTGTGTTAAACTGCGATACAGCCGCATTGGGGTCTATTGATTATATAGCCATTCACTCTGTTTTCCAGAATCTAAGGTGCGCGCTGAGCATCGGCCTGACTCAAGCGCGGCACAATCTGCGGAATATCCACCAAGCTCCCTGCTGGCAAGATAGCATTCATGTCAAGATCAGGATTGTATTGGTGCAGCAACCACAGCGGAATCTGGTGTTGTTGCGCCAACAGCCACAGCGTTTGCGCCTCAGCAATCGGATGGGCGCGCACGCCAATGATCTGATTGGTTTCAAAATAGCGGAGTTGACGCTGGCGATGAAAGGTGGTGCGCTGTTGCTCAAACTGTGCCACTGTCACCTTTTCAAAACTCAGTTGCAGCCGCTGACCAATCATCAACGGGCTATTCTCGTCGAGTTGATTGAGACGGCGCAGCTCGGCGCTGCGAGTCTCCAGCCATTGGGCATAGTGCCCTAGGGTTTCGCCCACCTGAATCACAATCTGACCATCGGCAGTCACGCTGTAATCAACTGGATCGGCGGCAAGATGCGGCTGCGGCTCCACTGGATGCGGCACCATCAACGCATCGCGCACCAGTTCGGCATCCTCAGCGGGCAGTGGCAGAGCTTGCGGACGATGTGCAGCGGCCAACAAATCCGATAACAATTCGGCGGCACCCTCGCCCTGGGGCTGCGGCAATGCGCCCGGCGGTAATCTCAGCCGCCGCCCGACCTGCATCTCATCGGCACTGCTAAGCGTATTGAGCCGCATCAGGGTTTGTACACTGGTATTGTGGCGCAGCGCAATCCCTGAGAGCGAATCTCCAGAACGCACCTCATAATAATTCAGCGGCAGTTGGGCATTAAAACCATAGTGTTGCGCAAATTGATTGAGCTTGCGCCAGCTTTGGGCGCGCCCCTGGGGTGCGGGAAGATGCAGGATGGTGCCGCTGGCGATGAGTTGGTTTTCATTCCAGACGGCATAGTGAATGTGTGGATTTAAGGCGCGCAGTTGCGCCAAACTCAGATCAAACCACTGCCCAAGTGGACGCGCTGGCAAGAACGCAGGCGCGGTCAGGCTGGTCAACGCTGGAGGAATCGGCGGGCCGAGCGGGGTGTGTTCGAGCTGAACGATCAGATCCAAGGTCGCCACAAAGGCAACATAAAAATTGCGCGATGCAAAACCAAACCGCGGCCCACGGTAGTGCTCAACAATAACCGCGATGTCGTGAGAGCCGGTCTCGCGCACCCCGCGGCGCACCCCAGATAAACCATGATTGTAAGCGGTGATTGCCAACGGCCAGTGCCCTAAGACCGAATAATTGTGTTGTAGCAGATTCGCCGCCGCCACCGTGGATTTAAGAACATCAAACCGCTCATCAACCTCATCATCAACGCGCAGATAACGCCGTGCGGTGTCAGGCATCAACTGCCACAGCCCACCAGCGCCAACTTTAGAAACTGCCTGTGGATTATAGGACGACTCAATATGTGGCAAGATGCTCAGACCCAGCGGCAGATCGCGCTGGCGCAGGATGCGTTCAATGCGTGGCTGCCAGGGGGCGGCGCGTTGCAAGCCACTGCGCAGTCGATCCACCTGACCGCGCTGAAACCGCAGCCGCTCACTCGCCGCCTGATACACCTCAGCAGGTGCGTCGGCACCCCAGAGCGTGAGCAGCCGATTGAGATGGGGGTCTTGTGGATCGCGCTCGCCAGCGGCGAGGCGTTGTAGACTGGTGCGGTATTCATCCAGCGTCTGCTCGATGGTGCGCTGATGGACTTCTAATGTCGCCCCAGGATTGAGAAACAGCGGCTGATAGATGATATCCAGATGGCGGTTGTCGTGAATCAGCCCACTATCGGCATCAAGCTCACCATAGATGCGCGTCCAAAAACGCAGTGCCGGAGCCAAGGCTGCGGGGCGAGGAAACAGATCAGGTGCCGCAGCACTGGCATCCAGTGCCAAACTAGGCAGCGGCCAGCCGCTGATTGCAAGCAACAGCGCCAGCATCGCCAGCCACTGGCTGTTGATTATCATGAGCCGTTAAATGCAACGCCCGCGCTAGTCTAATGATTGCTGTGGGGGCTGGGCTGATGGTGGAGACATCGCCATCGTCGGCAGAGCAACCAGATGATGCACTGAGAACTGATAGGCAATCGATATCGGCAGCGCAAACAGCACAAACAAGCACAAAACCTTAAACCAATCAATGCGATGGCGCCGGCGTTCCTGTTCAATCACGAGTTTCACAGATTTTTCCAAATGAAGGCAAGGGGTGGACTAAACTTTGGGCGTTAGTTTAACTGAAAGCGAAGCTAAGATGTCGAATCCAATTGATCAGTCGGGGTGATTCGTGGATTGTTGGGGTGCATTGTAGGACTCTGGCGAGGATTATTCATCCTGATAGGTCGCCATAATTTGTCGCAGTTCAGGTTCGAGAGAGATAAACAGTTGTGCCAGTTGGGGATCGAAGTGTGCGCCGGCTTCTTTGGCAATCAGTTCCAGTGCTTCCTCTACTGGCCAGGCGCGTTTATAAGGGCGGATTGAGGTCAGGGCATCGAACACATCAGCTAGTGCCGCGATGCGCCCGAGCACGGGGATCTCCTCGCCTTGCAGCCCGTTGGGGTAGCCGCTGCCATTCCAGCGTTCGTGATGGCTGAGGGCAATTTCCCGTGCCATACGCAGAATTTCGGTATCGTGAGTGCCGATAATTTTGACACCATTTTCACAGTGTTGCTGGATGATGGCAAATTCCTCGGCGGTGAGCTTGTCAGGTTTGCGCAAGATGGCATCGGGAACCGCGATCTTACCGACATCGTGCAGCATTGCCGCATGCAGCAGTATCTCGCACTGTACTGGCTCGATACCACTGCGCTCGGCAAGCAGCCGTGAAAATTGCGCCATGCGCATGGTGTGCGCGCTGGTTTCGTTGTCACGAAATTCACCTGCGCGACCAAGTTGTTTAATCAGCTCAATTTTTAGCTGTTCAAGTTGCTCGGTGCGCTCGCGCACCACATCGGCTAACAGCAGCCGCTCATCCGCCAGCGTTAAATGGGTGCGTACTCGCGCCAGCACTACTGGCACACTCACCGGTTTGATAAGATAATCCGCCGCACCTAGCTCAAAGCCTCGCGCCTCATCTTCGGCTTGATCGCGGGCGGTGACGAAAATCACTGGAATGTCGCGGGTGGATGCCTTGCTTTTAAGCTGCTGACACACCGCATAGCCATCCATGTCCGGCATCATCACATCGAGCAAAATCAGGTCGGGGCGCGGCTCTTTGTCTGCCACCCGCAACGCCAAGGCACCGCGAGTGGCGATTTTAACCAAATAATAAGGGCTTAAAATTCCTTTGAGCAGGTTGATATTAACTGGCGTATCATCAACAATTAAAATTGTGTGTTTTTTGGTTGGCATTGTTTATCCTTCACAATCAATCTCAAGTGCGGCGGCTAATTCTAGCAACTGATCCAGCCCCGCCTCGAAATCATAATCATTGACGGTTTTTAGCAACTTCCGCGCTTGCTGCTCTACTGGACTGCCGATGAGGTTAGAGCACAGCTTGTTCACCGCCTCACGGGATTGGGCATCAAAGTTTTGTAGCAACTCCTTGGCGGCGACAAAATTTTCACGCTGAGTTTGTGGGCTGACCGATGCCGCAGTGGGGGTCGCTTGATTGGCGGTCTGCCACTGCGCTTGGGCTTGGTCAATGGTGGCGTTGAGTTGTGTAATCTCGGTTGCCACATGCTGTAATAATTGGCGCCGCTCATCGAGTGGCTGTGCAGTGCTGATTGCCTGTTCGAGTGCCCGCGCCCGCTCAAACAAGGTTTGGGCACCAATGTTGCCAGCCAGTCCTTTAATGGTATGGGCATGGAGCCGAGCAGTGGTCTGTTGCTCTGATTCGTCCAAGACCGCCTGCAACGCGCTGAGTTCAGTGCTGAAATGCTCGCGGCTGTTGAACACAATCTCTAAATAGAGCTTGGGATTGTCGCC